>CADCDV010000001.1 GCA_902800255.1 uncultured Erysipelotrichaceae bacterium
TATTTGCCTTGGACATCAACGATGTTGATATAGTCAACGAAGATCATCGCAAGATCTGGGTTGTTGGCTTTGAGTTTGTGGGATTTGGCGACGATGTCTCCTAACGCCTGGTTTGGAGTGTCATCGAAATAGAGTTTGGTTTTCCCGATCGATTCAAGCGCCGATTCAACTTTTTCCATGTCGCGTTTCTTTAAGCGCCCGGTTGAAAGGTCGCTGATATCGACAAGCGCTTCGCTGGCGATAAGACGTTTCATGATAAGGTCGTTAGCCATTTCACAAGAGAAGATGGCAACGGTTCTGCCAGTTTTTTGGGATGCCTTAAGGGCGAAGTTAAGCATCAAAGCGGTCTTTCCCATGGAAGGACGGGCAGCAAGGATGATGAGGTTTCCTTCTTGCCAGCCGTGGGTGTAGGAATTGAGTTTGATGAAACCAGTGTCGATGCCAGTTAAACCGTTTGTGCTGATCTTTGATTCTTTGCGGATTTTCTCTTTCGTCATCTCGGTGACATCTTTAGCGGAGATGAAGTTGGCAATCTGCCTCTTTGAGGCAATATCCGAAAGCTCTTGAGTGTTCGTGGAAATGAACTCACTGATGTCTTCGATTCCTTTTTCGTTGTAATCCTTAAGGATGTGCTCAATCTTGGTGAGATAGGCTCTTAAAACCGCTTGGTTACGGAGAATGTTCACATAGTGATCGACGTTGCCAAGTTGGATTGGAGCTTCAAGAATGTCCATGACGTACTTGGTTGAGCCAGCATCTTCGAGGACACCCATATTGACGAGCTGGTCGACCAATGTCTGCGCGTCGATTGGTTTATTATGAGCATCAAGCTCCTTCATCGCTCTGAAGATGAGGACGTTACGTGGGTCTTCACCAGAAAAGTCTTCCTCTCTGAGGGAGGCGAGGGTGCTAGAAGCAAGGCTTTCGTCCACAAGAATCGCGCCTAAAACGGAACGTTCGGCTTCAATGTTTGATGGAAGTTTCGTTTTCTTGGCCATGGCTATTTGTCCTCACTGATATGGACGCTGACAGTGCCAATGACTTGGCCTGCTTGCCCTTTGTATAATTCGATTCTGAGTTTGGTGTAACCGAAAGAATTCGCAGGGGTTTTGTCAATGAATTTGCGTTTATCGATGGTGATATCCCACTGCTTCTTCATGCCTTCCTCAATCTCTTTTGGAGAGATGGTTCCAAACATTCTGCCATCGGATCCGCCTTTGGCTTTGAACTCAACGTTGATGCTCTCAAGCCTCTTAGCAAGGGCTTCGGCTTCTTCTTTGAGTTTTTGTTGTCTAGCGGCCTCTTCGGCATTGTCTTTCTGAAGCTGGGCTTGGCTTCCTTTGGTGGACACGCAAGCGAGTCCTCTTGGGATGAGGAAGTTAGAGGCGTAACCGTCATTGACTTCTTTGGTTTCGCCTTTCTTGCCAACGCCTTTGACGTCTTTAAGCAATATGACTTTCATACGAATTAATCTCCTTCTTTAAGTGCGTTTCTCGCGCTGTCGAGATATTGTGACAAGGTTGATAAGAGCCTTGTGGCGGCTTTCTCGACTGGTACGTCGCCAAGCATTGTTGCTGCGCTGGTGAAGTGTCCTCCGCCACCAAGCTTCTCAAGGATGAACTGAACGTTGACTGAGCCATCGCTTCTTCCTGAGATACGAACTTCGCTGTCAGCGGTTCTGCCAATAACGAACGCGGCATTGACGCCTTTAAGCTGAAGCAACGTGTTACAGACCTTTGCAATGGTCGTCCTTTCAATGATGTCTCTGTCATCGGAGACACAATAGACGACGCCATAGAATGGGGTCTGGATGGTTGAGATGATCTTGTTGATGAGGGAGTATTCCTCATACTCGTCCTTAAGGTAATCATCGGCAATGCTGTTATCAGCGCCATAGCTCTTAAGGGTTTGAGCGGCTTCGAACGTTCTCATGCCAACGGCTTTGTTCTTGAAATACGAAGTATCCATGAAGATGCCGGAGAGCATGATCGTTGCGAACGCTGGCTTAATTTCGATACGTGGGTTAGCGTTCGAATATTTGATCATCTCAGTGATGAGTTCAGTTGCACTGGCAGCGGTTGGGTCGATGTAAGAAAGAACAGGTCTTTCTGGATATGATTCACCACGACGGTGATGGTCGATGATCATCGTCTTGCTTGAAAGCTCAAGAAGCCTTGGAGCCATGGTGATTTCAGGAACGGAAACGTCGACAACGATGACGAGGGTTGTTTCTTTGATGGTTGAAGCAGCTTGCTCTGGGGAGATGGTCATCTTTTCATGAACGTCTCTAGAGAAGGCGGATTGGAAGGCCAAACGAGTCTTTTTCTCAGCACGTTTTGGCGTATAAACAATCTTGCTTGGAACTCCAACCCAATCGCAGACCGCCATCATGCCAAGGGCAGCGCCCAAGGCATCCATGTCCATATCGGTGTGGCCCATGATGAAGACGTTTGAGGAACCACGGATGATGGTTGCGACAGAGTCGGCCATGGAACGGACTTTAACCTTTGAGGTGTTTTCAACACCTGTGGAGTTGCCACCGAAGAAGGCAAGTTCTTGGCCGTAGTGAGAAACGACGACTTGGTCACCACCACGAGAGAGGGCGACGTCGATAGCGTCGTTAGCCATATCGTTAAGCTTGGCGATATCAGGGAAGTCGTGAGCAATACCGATTGAGAGGGTAAGAGGAGTGTCTTCTTTCTCTTCCGCTTCGCGGACTTTCTCAACAAGGGAGAATTTGTCTTTCTCCATACGCATAAGGGAGTTGTAGTTGCAGACCATGAAGTAGGAGTCGGTCTTGATACGACGGACGAGAACGCCGAACTCACGGCAGTAATCGTTGATGATGGAACGGACCTTCATGATCTGTTCGGACATCTCATCAGTGTCTGATGAAACATCATTGTAGTTGTCGATCATGATGACACCAAGAACAGTGGCCTGCTCACGGGAATAGGTCGCCATTTCTTCGAACTCAGTCTTGTCATTGAAGACGAACATCTTTGGCTGAGAGAGATATCTTACTTCGTAAAGTCGCTGTTTAATTGTGACTTTGATGGTCTTTCCTGGAACACCATTAACAAGCTCTTTGAGGCCTGGGGCAAACTGATAGATATCAGCATCGACAATGTCGATCTGCATGTCTTTGAACATGTTGTTGGCCCAGATGACGATACCATCGCCATCAACGACGACTAAGCCAATGTGGGCGAAGTTATAAGCGTTCTGAACGTCTCCACCGATAAGCGAAGCAGCTTCCTGGTCGTTGCTTTGTCTCTTGCGGCCGATCTTGAGAAGGGCGAACCAGAAGACGATCGCGTCAATGAAGAGGAAGGCGGTCGCAACGAAGAGAAGGTAGAACTGAATATTCTGGGAATCCTGGATTCCGAAAATGTTGCCGAACCAAAGTACGATGAAAGCGATGGTAATCGCTGCTTGGATACCATAGACGACAAATAAGGCAACACGTGTTTTCGAAATCAGTTTATTCATGGTTAATGATAATTATATCGTTATCCCGTTATGGGATAAACCTTTACGTGCTTAAAAAAGAGGCCACCGTTTGAAATAGTGGCCTTTTGCTAAGGATTTTGAGGTCTTTTACTTGACCTTCTTAAAAAGAAGCGAGATTGAATTGATGACAAGAAGCAGGGTCAAGCCGGTGTCTGCAAGGACCGCTGCCCAAAGAGGGAAAGCCTCTCCAAAGATGACTGATAAAGCGGCGATCGCGACCTTAACAACGAGGGATGCGACGATGTTGAAGGTGGCTTTTGCTTTCGCTGCTTTTGCGATTCTGACAGCCTTAACGATTTTGCTTAGATCGTCATTCATGACGACGACGTCCGCACTATCGACGGCCATGTCGCTTCCAGCTCCACCCATGGCGATGCCGACATCGGCCAAAGCAAGGGAAGGTGCGTCATTGATGCCATCACCGATATAGGCGACTCCGCCTTTGTGGTTGTCGATCTCTCCTTGGAGAATGCGTTTCTTATCCTCTGGGAGAAGTTCGCTATAGACCCTCTTGGCACCGACATATTCGCCGATCTCTTTAGAGATGTCATTTCTGTCGCCAGTGAGGATGATGGTTTCGATATTTATCGAAGAGAGCTCATCAACCATCTGTTTTGCGCTATCTTTGACTTTGTCTTTAAGTGTGGCGTGGCCAACATATTTGCCATCGACAGCTAAGTAGGTGGTTGAGCCTTTTTTGGAACATTTGATGAGGTCGACCTTATGATCTGCGAGAAGGTGAGCGCTGCCTGCTAAGACGTGATGACCTTTATAGGTCAAAGAGACGCCTTTGCCTGCAATCTCGTTATATTCGGAAATGAACTCTTGGTAGCTGCTTCCATCGTCATCTCCCATGATTGCCTTAGCGAGAGGGTGGTTGCTTCTTGATTCGGCAGCAAAGAGATATTCTCTGAATAACTCTTCCCCTATCTCGTTTTCTTTGAAGTGGTCGATTGCGAAGACACCTAAGGTAATGGTTCCGGTTTTGTCGCTAGCAACCGCATCGAGCGAGCTAAGCCAATCAAGATAGGAAGCTCCTTTGATGAGGATGCCATTCTTCGAGGCAAGGCCAATCGCAGCGAAGTAGGCAAGCGGAACGGATACGACAATCGCACATGGGCAAGAGATGACTAATAAGCAGATAGCGCTATATAGCCAGGAAGCCCAAACGGTTGGGTTACTGATGCCAATAAAGAGAGGCGGAACCACTGCAACAAGAAGGGCGATCAAACAGACGATTGGAGTGTAAATTTTTGCAAAAGCCGTGACAAATCGCTGTGCTTTTGATTTTGAAGACTCGCCTTCTTTGACAAGTCTGATGATTTTGCTGACGGTTGAATCTTCATATTCTTTGGTGACTTCAACCACTAAGGAACCGGACACCAAAGTCGTTCCGGAATTGACGTTCTCGCCAACGCCTCTTTCTTGTGGGAGGCTTTCACCGGTAAGCGAGGCCATATTGACTCCACCGCTTCCGGAAACAACAACACCATCGGCAGGGATGATATCTCCAACCGAAACAAGAATCTGGTCGCCGATCTTAAGGGTTTCAGGATCGACTTCCTCTTTCTTGCCTTCGTGAAGGAGGCAGGCTTTCTTGGCTCTTAAGCCAACCGCATCTTCGATGGCCTTTTTGCTTCTATCAACGGAGATGTCTTCAAATAGCTCACCAACCTGGTAGAGGAAAACGACCATAACAGCTTCGAAGAATTCGTTTTGCTGTTCTCCAAAGAAACGGAGACAGAAAGCGCCGATTGTGGCAATCATCATCAAGGTATTCTCATCGAACAAATCCTTGATGTGCCTGAAGTTCTTTATGGCTTTCCAAATGATGTCATAAGCGACCGCCAAATACGCGACCGCCATAATGCCGAAGTTGACCCAAAGGGCAGCATCGTTAGATAGCCCCATGCCTCTAAGGTTCTCTTCGTTCCAAAGGAAAAGACCAAGAAGACCTAAAATGAGGCCGACAGCAAGACGGCAAATAAGAAAAATCAAACGACCTTTGGTGAGTTCTTCTTCCTCTTCGTCGTCGTGGTGGCAGCAAGGGCATCCGCCCCTATGCACATGTCCATGTTCACACTCATCATCATGGTCGTAATGATGGTGATGGTGGTGTTCTTTTTCTTCAGTCATATAAATCACTCTTCCGCGTGTTCTTGCACGATTCTGAGGAGTGAATTAACATGCTCGTCCGCTAACTTGTAATAAACCTTGGTGCCCTCTTTATGGGTTGTAACCAAATTTGCCTTCTTGAGCACCTTAAGCTGGTGTGACACCAAAGATTGGCTTGCCCCCACTTCTTCGACAATGGTTGAGACGGATTTGTCTTCATCCATGATCGCATAGAGGATCTTGAGCCTGGTGTAATCGCTGGCCACATTCAGGAGTTCTTCCATCTTGGTCAGAATTTTCTCGCTTGGTATCTCACTCATAAGTTAACGGGGATATTGTAACACTCCCCACGGACATTATTATATGAATGTTTGTTCATATTTCAATAACAATATGAATGATTTTTCATATATACAAAAGAAAACGCCGTTTTGCAGGCGTTTTTCTTTTTTGTTTTGGTGATTATAAGGCTCTGATAGCTTCGACTGGAGGCTTCTTTGCAGCAAGCAAGACCGGTAGGAAGGTAGCGACGAAACTGAAGACGATGCTGATTCCTAAGATGATCAAAATGCTAAGCGGGCCAAACTCGAGAAGCGGTATGCCGATGGCAGAATGCATCATCTCCCTGTTAACGAACATGCAGACAATGAAGCTTGCAATCGTCGACAAGAAGAAGCAAATGGCTGCGATGATTCCGCTTTCTGAATAGAAGACCTTAAAGACGTCGCTTCCCCTGGCGCCAACAGCACGGAGAATACCAATATCTTTTTTCTTACTAGCAATCGAAACGGAGATGAAATTGAGGAGAAGGAGGCCGGCGAATAAACCAGTAACGGCGCCAATCGAGAGGAAAATCGTCCCGAGGGTGCTAACCATATCCGTATACATATAAAGGCTATTGTAGACCTGGTTCGTCATTCGGAAATAATAGGTTCCATTATCTTGGAGGAAGAGATCGATATCGCTTTGAGAGTAGTCCGTAAGAGCAAGCAGATAAGAGTATCTGGCATCAGCAGGAGAAACGTAATCGGTCATGGTCTTGGACTTCCAGGAATACGAATCAACAAGATATTCTTTAATCGCGTTTCTCGTTAATGTGAACCCTCCAAAGTAGTAACCGTCGGCCTTCACGAATCCTTTAATCTTGTAACTTTTGATGACTCCGTTATAGTCTTTCGAATAACAGTTCGGCTGGGCGTATCTTGGTTGAGCGAGCAGCGGCTCCATTTTATCGACCCCACCAAAGAAAGAGACAATTTCGTTATCGGAAAGGTCCTTGTTGTAAATTGATTTGAAGAGCTTTTTGCTGAAGGTTTCTAACATTTCAACGCTATCAGCAGAATATGAATTCTCCTCAGCATAGCTTTTCAATTCAAACAAATATTCATATCCCGTCCCATCTAGAGCGGCCTTGATTTGTTCGCTATAGTTAGCGCGATTGGCGAACGAATAAAGGGTGTCCGCAAAAGCCAAAGTAGGGATGTAACTCATTCCTGAGTCAGAGGAAATGACCGTTTGCAAATAATTCTTCAAGGAAGCAAAATCAGCATCCCCGATTTCTAAATATTCGAGGCTCTGACGGAGCCCGACTTTATCATCGTCGTTCCAACCGCTTGGAACCGCGCCACCGTTATTGATGTAAGTATTGATATATCTTGAAGCGGTTAGGGCATAAGAAAGTGAATAGCCTCTTTTCACGAAAGGCGTGAGGGCCGAGATTGCCAAGGCTTTATCTTCATCGATGTCATATCCTGATTCGTAATAACCGGTATTTGCGGCATTTTGCAATCTCAAAATCGCCTTTGCCTCTGGACTTTTATTACTGCTAGAGCCATAGAGGTCTAAGCGGAAATCTTGGTAAGCCGGGTCACCTGAATCGTAAACATCGGCAACATCAAGCAATCCCCTCACGGCTCCATAGTATTTTTCGGTCATGAAAGATCTGTAGTAGTCCTCATACGCAAGGAAGACCTCGTCATCATTTAGTTTCGGATCATCCATTTTGACGAAGTCTTTGTCATAGAACTCTAGGCCATTTGCAAGTGCGTCTTCAAAGATGGCAACCGGCGTATATTCCATATCTATGTTGATATCGCCTGGATCAAATTCAACGCTTTGGTCCAAGGCCTCGAAAACAATGCCTTGAGGATAAACAGGGGCCAAATAGGATGAATCCGAAGATTTATATACACCGTGTTTGTCGATGAAAGATGGAGCGACAAAACAAACAGTGTATAAAGAGTTATCAATAAACGCTCCGAATGCATTCCTTTCGCTGATTCTGTCCTCTTGGCTTTGCATCGCAGGTTTCTCGGTTTTTAGTGCGTCGTATTTGCTTGGTGTAGGACCAAAATCATAAACAGCGGTGATAGTTAATTCAGTCTGCCCTTCCCAGTAAGCCGAGACATTGATCTTCTTTCCGAAGACATCGTTATAGTTCACGATTCCCGTAAAAGAGTCGCTTTCTTTGATGTAATCAAAAACAACGTTAGAGATTGCAACCTCGTCATCGGATGACGGCTCAGTTCCATACACTGAGAAGCCATGGTTTTTGACCCAGGAAGCGCTCGCGTCGCTGAAACCGAAGAACCCTTCGACGCAAGAGTAATAGTCTTTCGATTCGCCTGATGGAGCATGGACATTCTGGAAACGGACATAGTTGCTAGAATACTGGCTTCCTGGATAGAAAGAGTAGATGCCTATGAACTTGTCGTTGTTCTTTTCGTTAAGGTCATCTAATTCCGCTTTCCCAAAATAATCGCTCTGAGAGGTCCCCCATTGGTTTCCTTCATCGACGAGTTCGCCAGTCTTGTTGTCGATGGTTTGCCGCACTTGTGTGGCTCTGAAATTCTTAACGATCGCTTCGCTTGATCTATCGAGGTTGGCCATAGCAGCCGAAAGCGAATAGCTTGGTTTATAGAACATCAAAGTGGATGCGGTTCCAAAAAGAGTCATGGAAACCACTGAAAGCAAGACTGTGAAAATAAGTCTAATTGGTTTTGTTTTGAGGCCGCTTGCGCCCATCTTGAATGCGCGTGCAAAAGGCATGCGGGAACGAATGAATTTGGTCTGACTTCCGTCATATTCCTTCATGTCGATCTTGGTCGTGTCGGCAAAGACCTCACTATGGTTGCCTTCATTGACTTTGGCAGCTTTCTTAGTGGCTTTGACGGTATCCTCGCCAGAAGAGATAAGGACCTCGCCCTTCTGCTTCTTGATGAGTTTGTAGATCTCTTTAAAGTCGGCTTCGCTTAATTTATCAGCCTCTTTGATATCGATGACGTTGTCATTAACGACGGTGACGTTTTCATTGAGGGTTTTTGGCGCAACATATTCTTTGGTTTTGTCGCTGATGATTTTTCCATCTTTAAGCTCGATGATGCGGTCGCCATATTCCTCAGCAAAGTCCCGGTCATGGGAAACGATGATGACCAATTTGGTTTGGCTAAGTTTCTTTAAGATCTCAAGAACCTGTTTACCGGTATTTGAATCAAGGGCGCCAGTAGGCTCATCGGCCATGATGATCTCAGGGTCTTTGATGAGGGCTCTGGCGATAGCGATTCTTTGCTTCTGACCGCCGGAAAGAGTGTTAGGTTTTCTTTTGTTGAAACCTTCTAAATCAACTTCTTTCAAAAGGGAATCGACAGCGGTTTTGTCGTTCTTTTTGCCCTGAAGTTGGAGGGCGAGGGAGATATTCTGCTCAATGTTGAATTCGTTGAGGATGTTATATTCCTGGAAGATGAACCCGATGTAGGTGTTGCGGTAGCTATCGAAGCCGCTTTGAGAGAAATCCTTTGAGCTTCTTCCTTTGACGATAACTTCACCGGCGTCTGGACGGTCAAGTCCACCGACAACGTTGAGCAGGGTTGATTTGCCTGAACCGGATTTACCTAAAAGGAAAACGAGTCCCTTCTCTGGGAAATCCACTGAAACGTCATCAAGGGCTTTGGTAATTACGCCGCCCTTTGTCTTATATGTCTTGGAAAGGTTTCTAATTTGAAGCATTGCCTAACCTCCTTGCCTTCGCGCGTACGAAAGGCGACGATAGTTTTGCACACCCGAAGAACCAAAAGCAATACGGATAAAGAAAAAAGGCGCCTTTATGGCGCCTCTATTAATTTGAGTCTTCTTATTAAGCTTCCATGTTCTCGGCGCGGTGCTTGAAGCAGGCGACGCAGAGGAGAACGCTCAAGGCAAGGCTTAAGACGTTGGTTACGATGGTGCCAATGGCTGCTTTGTTTTGGAAGTCGCTAACGACGGAGATTGCTCCGAAAACAACGCCAAGGATAGAGACAACGATGCAGAACATTCCCCATTTTCCCTGAAGCGAGAACTTGAATCCGCCGATGATTTGGAGGATTTCGAAGAGGGATCCGATGATAAGCGAGACGACGAGCATCGCTTTAGCTGTGCCAATCGCGATTGCAATTAGGGCTTCGTCGGTAAGACCCTGGTTAGCTGCTTCTTCTCTAACGAGAGCTTCGACGCCTGCCATGCCAGTAATCGTAGTAACGATTGAGACCACTAGGAGGATCAAACTGACTATGGCCACGACTAAAATGATGGTTGACCAAATAGACTTCTTGTTTTTCATTAGTATTTCCTTTCTATAGGTTGATTTTATTCTATGTTTTAAAGCG
The DNA here is from genome assembly GCA_902800255.1 of uncultured Erysipelotrichaceae bacterium. Taxonomy (GTDB): domain Bacteria; phylum Bacillota_I; class Bacilli_A; order RFN20; family CAG-826; genus UBA4951. The sequence continues at coordinate 10,269 of CADCDV010000001.1, forward strand.
TCGTTTGACAAACGATTACTTCAAATAATCCATGACTAATATCTGAGAGATTTAAATCTCGCTTTATCTTCTTTTGAAATCCTGAATGAGTCGTTCATCTTGGAGATTGTCTTCTTTTTAAGAGTCATGTCATCCATGTTCTTTAGCAAACCATAGACGAAGTCGCTGTTCTTGATCGCGATAGTAGCAAGGAGCCAAGCTTCCGCCATCATGATCATGTATTCTTCGTTGTAGCGAAGGAAAGGCGCGATCTTCTCAATATCCGGGCTGGCATAGTGTTTAAGCATTCCAACATAGGCAAACCTTGCTTCATACGTGTTTTTGCGCTTAGAAAAGTATTCAAAAAACGGAAAATACTCTGCAAAAGTGGCCTTTTTTAAATATTGATTCAATACATCGGTGACCGCCCAACCCTTAACGAAATGGAGATTCTTCTTAAGGAATTCCATCTGTTCTTTGTAGGTGCGGGCCCTCTTTAGTGCGGTAACCAAATAGGCGATGTCGATCTCCTGATACTCGCCTAATTCGAAGTCGGAAAGCTTGAGGTCTTCATCCTTATAATGCTCATTGATGATTCTCTTTAACGTAGGAGTCATGAGACCGATGATTTTATAAGAGGTGTTGAAAACCTTCTCAGCGAACTCCATGTTCTTGTTGTCCGCGCTGTCAAAAAGAAGTTTCTTTAAGGCGAAGTAGTCCATAAAAGAACTATAAGCGTTTTGTCTTTCTTTGGCGATTAGATAAAAAGAAAAGGTGCCGAAGCACCCTTTCCATTGTTTGTTTTGATTAGTTGGCTTTGGCTTCTTCAAGCGCAAGTTGCTGATTCTCTTTGCGGTGTTTGACGCAAGCGATGCAGTAGAAGATGGCGAGAATAAGGTCAAGGATGTTGAGTATGAGAGTCGTCATATCGCCTTGTTGCGCTAAGCCAGTGAGGACCCTGATGGAGTCAACCACAAGGACGATGATTGAAACGACGACGCAGAACATGCCCCACTTTCCTTTGAGGGAGAACAAGAATCCGCCAATCGCTTCAAAAACATTGAATGTCATGCCTAAGACCACGCCTGTGATGACGCTGGACATGGCCGTATCTACAGCGGCTTTGGCAACATCTTCGGATACCCCTTGCCTAATGAGTTCTTCTTCAGCAACCGCCCTAATTCCAGGGAGTTGAACCGCAAGCATGACAATGCTCACCACAATGCTAACGACCATAAGGATCGAGATAGCCAAGATGAGCTTTGACCAAACAGAATTTTTATTGTTCATTTTCGTTTCTCCTTCGAACCGCCCTCTATTCTATAAAAAATGAAGAAACCGTTTCAATGGACTATCACGCTATAGTGAATATGGTGTTTTTGTGAAAAGCGCCATACGCGAATCCGAAATTTAAGAACAAAGGAATGTCTTTGTAGGCCTCAAAGGAAGTGCGGCTAAGGAATTCTTCCGTTGAGATGTTTTCAATATAACCATATGGGTTATAAACGGTGACCTTGTCGCTAGAGAGATCTAGTCCACTTACAACAGAGAAATGAAGGGTCCATTCATCTTCGTATTTAGCGGCCCATTCAATGGCGACGGGATCATTGTTCTTGAGAGAATCGTGTATTCCCTTAAGGAGTTCATCATCTTTTAAATACGCGCGCTCGCTAAAGGTTTTAGAAGGGATGCATTTGTTGATTTCCTGAACGAATCCGCCAGTTGAAGCCGTTGAGACTGCGCCGTTCCTGGCATCAAGCTCATCCTCGGTGACACGTTTCCCATAGAAAGAAGAAATCATTTCAATGGACGCGTACCCGCATGACACATGTTGCGTGACAAGCTCAAGTTTGTCCACTTCCACTTTAGTGGAATAGTTAGTGTCATTCTTCAAATAAGATGTGTCCGCTTTTAAACCAGCGGTCTTAACGCCAAGGACGGCGAAAGGAATGGCAACTGCTAATGCCAAAGAAGCAACGAAAGTCGAGACGGAAACAATAACGATTGTTTTGGTTTTCTTTTTCATGAGCGAATTATAACAAAAAAGCCGCCCTTATTGGACGGCTTGATTTTTGTTAGAGATTATCTCTGGCCAACTTCAGGAAGCAAACCCATGAAACGGGCGTTCTTGATAGCTTTGGCGAGTTCACGCTGATACTTGGCGCTGGTTCCGGTTGAGCTACGGGCAAGGATCTTTCCATCAGGAGTGATGAATCTGCTGAGGAGTTCGGTGTCCTTATAGTCAATGAACTTAACGTGGTTCTTGGTGAAGTAGCAGACCTTTCTCTTAGGTCTCATTTTCTTGAAAGCCATTGTTATTAATCCTTTCTGTTTGAGTCTTAGAATGGAAGATCGTCACTGACGACATCAATTCCATCTAAGTTGCCGCTGTCTGCGGCATCATCTTGTACATAATCCTGCTGAGGGGCTTGCTGACGGATGTTGGCATCCGGAGTGGCTCCGTTAGCGGATTTTGGTTCTAAGAAGTCGACGTTATCCGCGATGGTTTCGATAACAGTAACCTGTTGATTATCTCTGTTGGTATATTTGCGCTGATTGAGTCTGCCAGAGACGGCCACTAAAGAGCCTTTTCTAACAAACCTGGCGACATTCTCGGCCTTGGTTCCGAAGATTGAGCAGCCCATGAATAGGGTGTTCTTTTCTCCGTTAGGACCTTTGAATGAATCGTCAACCGCCACAGTGAAGGAAACGACTGTGAGTCCTGTGTTGGTTTTGCGTGACTCTGGGTCACGGGTCAAACGACCAATAAGAACGACATGATTAAGCATTGTTTACCATCCTCCAATTAATGTTGCCGATTAGTCTTGTGCAACAGTGATCAAGTGGCGGAGTACGTTTTGGTTGAGCTTGGCCAAACGATCGAACTCATCAAGAGCTGGCTTTTCAGCGTTGACCTTGAGGATGACGTAGTATCCCTTGGTCTGCTTTTTGATGATGCTGGCGAAGTCTTTGATGCCCCACTCCTTGGTGTCGAGAACCTTGGCGTTATTGTCTTCAAGGATCTTCTGGAGTTTGGCGATCTCACCCTTAGCGGCTGCCTCATCGAGAGTGGCGTTAAGGATGTACATGATTTCGTACTTTTTCATGATTAGCACCTCCTAGTTTTGGTCTAAGGACCGCCTCAATTAATTGGACGGCCATAGAAGAATGTCGCTTTAGTTCCTTCGCTAAAGCCCAACAATGATACTATAGTCGCCCCTCTTAATCAATTAAGAGTTCCTTGAATTTTCTCATCTCCATCGGCAAAAGAGGAGAAATGCAAAAATTTGGGTTCACTAATATATAGTGATTTTTCTTACATTTTTCGGAAAAATTTTCAGGCGGTTTTTATGGGCAAAAAGAAAAAATACGCGGTTTTTGCCACGTATTTTTGGATTTTTCGTTACTTTTTCTCAGGGTCTTTTTTGGTGACCGCGACTTCATCTTTCATCGTTGGGAAGATGAGAACTTCACGAATTGTTGATTGTTCAGCGAAGAGCATGCAAAGACGGTCAACACCGACGCCGATACCACCAGCTGGCGGCATGCCATAGATGAGAGCGTCGAGGAAGCTGAAGTCGATATCGGCAGCCTCATCGTCGCCTCTTTCGCGGGCGGCTAACTGAGCCTTGAAACGTTCTTCCTGATCGAATGGGTTGTTGAGTTCGCTATAGGCGTTGCCGAACTCAGTACCACCAATGAAGAGCTCGAAACGATCAACGAAACGTGAATCGGCGGTCTTCTTGGTAAGAGGAGAAACCTCGATTGGGTATGTGTGAATGAAGGTTGGCTGGATAAGGGTTGGCTCAACGAACTCATCGAAGAAGGCCTGCATGATGTAGCCAGTGCTGTTCCAGGACTTCTCAAGCGTGACGCCGTGTTTCTTGGCAAGGGCCACTGCTTCTTCAAATGGAATCTCTTGGTTGAAGTCGACGCCGGTCTTCTCTTTGATGGCGTCAGCCATGGAGATCCAGGCAAATGGCTTAGAGATGTCGATGGTGTTGCCATTCCACTCATAGGTGTCTTTGCCGATAACCTTTTCACCGATGTAATGGAAGAGGCCTTCGGCCCACTTTCTCATATCGCTAAGGTCGCCATAAGCCTGATAGAGCTCGATGGTTGTGAATTCTGGGTTGTGTCTGTTGTCGATACCTTCGTTACGGAAGATACGGCCGATTTCATAAACACGGTCGATACCACCAACCATGCACTTCTTGAGGTTGAGCTCAGTGGCGATACGGAGGAAGAAATCCTTATCGAGAGCGTTGTGATGGGTGATGAATGGACGAGCTGAAGCGCCACCGGCGATTGGAGAAAGGACAGGGGTCTCAACTTCAACGAAACCAAGGGAATCGCTGTAGTTTCTGATGCCTTTCACGATGGCGGATCTGGTTAAGGCGTTCTTACGGGATTCATCATTAATGATGAGGTCGACGTAACGGCGACGGCATCTTTCTTCGATGTCGGTCAAACCGTGGAACTTCTCTGGAAGAGGTTTGAGACACTTGGTGATGTGGGTGTACTTGGTGGTGCGGATGGTAAGCTCACCGGTTCTTGTGAGCATCAAGGTTCCTTCTAAACCAACGATGTCACCAATGTCAGCGAGTTTGAAAACTTCGTAGTCATGCTCACCGACGACATCGCGTCCAAGCCAAGCCTGCATGTTGCCATATTCGTCTTTGATGTTGACGAAACTGGCTTTGCCCATGCGTCTAATCGACATAAGACGGCCAGCGACATTGACCGGGATCTGTTTCTCAGCGAGTTCTTCTTCGGTTAAAGAACCGTATTTGGCGCGAAGGTCCTTGATAGAATCCTTCCACTCATAACGGCTTCCAAATGCATCGACACCAAGCTCTTCATAACGTGGTAATTTGGCACGTCTAGCAAGTTCTTGGTCATTAAGTTTCTCTTCTTCCATTGTGTATTCCTCCACAAACAAAGCGCACGGATAGTTTACATTCAAATATCTATGCTCACAAAGCCTTTCTTTAGGCTTTACTTATTAGCAATCTCGTTTCCAGTGTAAAGCTGGTAATACTTACCCTTCTCAGCAAGGAGCTCTTCGTGGTTGCCTCTTTCGATGATTCTCCCATCTTGGAGGACCATGATGACGTCGCTGTTCTTGATCGTTGAGAGACGGTGGGCGATAACAAAGACCGTACGGCCTTTCATAATCGCATCCATGCCTTGTTGGACAAGTCCTTCGGTGCGGCTATCGATCGACGAGGTTGCCTCATCAAGAATCATGACAGGAGGGTTCGCAACAGCCGCTCTTGCGATAGCAATAAGCTGTCTTTGACCTTGCGAGAGGGACGCTCCACCGCTAGCGAGAACGGTGTTATATCCATCTGGAAGGTGGGTGATGAAGTTATGGGCGTTAGCAAGCTTAGCGGCCTCAATGACTTCCTCATCCGTTGCTTCAAGATTGCCGAATCGGATGTTCTCCATAACAGTTCCGGTGAAGAGCTTCGTATCCTGAAGGACCATGCCTAATGAACGACGGAGATCTTTCTTTTTGATTTTGTTGATGTTGATGTCATCATACCTGACCTTTCCATCCTCGATATCGTAGAAGCGATTGATGAGGTTGGTGATGGTTGTTTTGCCACTTCCAGTAGGTCCGACAAAGGCGATTTTCTGGCCTTCTTCAGCGTACATGGTGATGTTATGCAAGACGGTTTTGCCAGGGATATATGCAAAATCGACATCGTCAAAGGTGATTCTTCCTTTGAGCCAAGTGTAGGTGGTTGGAGACCCGTCGGTGTGAGGGTGTTTCCAAGCCCACTTACCAGTTCTTTCAGCGCATTCGACTGGGTTGCCATTCTCGTCTTCTTTTGCGTTAACGAGCTCGACATATCCTTCATCGGTCTCGGCCTTGGCATCGATAATCTCAAAGATACGGGTCGCACCTGCCAAAGCAAGAGCGATCAAATTAAGCTGCTGGGAAACGTTTCCAATTGGCTGAACGAAGGCTTTCGAATAGAGAAGGAAGCTGACGATGGAGCCGACTGTCGCTAAACCATAGGTGAAGGTTCCTGTTAAGGAAACGCCAGTCATGTGGTTAAAGACGGCAATCGAACCGATCAAAGCGATGAGGACATACTGGAGGTTGCCAACTTGGTTAACGGTAGGCATGAGTAAGTTCGCAAATCTATTAGCTTTGACGGAATAGGTGAAGAATTGGTCGTTGTGCTTCTTGAAGCCTTCGATATTTCTCTTCTCGTAATTGAATACTTTGACGACCCTTTGGCCATTGATCATCTCTTCGATGTAGCCGTTCATTTTGCCAAGCTCAATCTGCTGGGCGATGAAGAAACGGGACGCCATCTTGGTGAAGTAAATGATGATGATGAAGATAAGGATGCCAACCGCAACAACGACGCCGGTAAGCATCAAATCGGTGAGGAGCATCATGACGAAGCAAGCGATCATCGTGACGATGGAACTCGCCATCATTGGAAGGGCACGTGAAAGCATTTCACGGAGAGCGTCAACGTCATTCGTATAGACGGACATGATGTCACCGCGTCCCCTTCTATCGAAGTATGAGATTGGGAGGTCCTGCATGTGGTCATAGAGTTCGTCTCTGATGCGTTTCTGAACTCCTTGGCCGATGATGGACATGAGGATGTTATAGACGTAGAGGGCAATGGTTCCTAAAGCAAGGACGCTTGCCATGATGGCAATCGCTCCGCCAAACGGAACGCCTGCAAGAAGGCCTTCAGTAGGCGTCACAATCTCAATCGAGTTAGCGCTCAAAGAAGGCATGATGTAAGAGTTGACCAAAACGTTGCCAGTGAAGAAGGCGGCAACGACGTTAGTGAAGCTCGAAAGAAGGACGCAGACCAAAACGACGACGAACTGGGCTGGGTAATACTTGAAGACGTAGGAAAGAAGTCTTCTGATGGCGGCTGATCTCGCTTTGCCAGAGACCATGCTCATATTGCGCGCGCCTTTCGGAGCACGGATATTAGCTCGCGGCATCGAAATCACCTCCTCCGTTTTGAGACTCAAAGAGGTCTCTATAGACTGCACTCGTCTTCATAAGCTCATCGTTGGTGCCGGTCTCAAGGACCTCACCTTCGTTCATAACCCAAATCTCGTTGCAATCCTTAACGGAAAGAACGCGCTGGGCAATGATGAACTTCGTGATGTCTGGATGATATTTATCTAAGCCATCGCGGATGAGTTTGTCAGTGTGGGTATCGCAAGCGCTTGTGGAATCATCAAGGATGAGGATCTTTGGGTTCTTAAGAAGCGCTCTTGCTATGCAAAGACGTTGTTTTTGGCCACCGGAAACGTTGGTGCCACCTTGCTCAATCATGGTATCTAAGCCGTCTGGCATGTCTTTGAGGAACGGGGTGACCTGAGCGATATCGCAAGCCTCCATTATTTGCTCATCTGTGGCGTTTTCGTTGCCCCATTTGAGGTTATCTCTGATAGTGCCGGTGAAAAGGGTGTTCTTTTGAAGAACAACGGCAACGGAATCACGTAAGGATTCGAGTTTGTATTCTTTGACGTTATGGCCGCCGACAAGGACTTCGCCTTTCTGGGCGTCGAATAATCTAGCGATTAAGGAAACGAGGGTTGTTTTGCTTGAACCGGTTGGGCCAAGGATGCCAATCGTGCTTCCAGATTTGACCTTTCTGTTCACGTCGATAAGGACGTCCTTTCCTTTGGAATAAGCGAAATTGACGTGTTTGAATTCCACTTCTCCATTCGGAACGGTTTCGATTGGGTTCTCAGGGTCAGCAACATCTGGAACTTCCTCTAAGGCTTCGAGAATACGCTCAGTGCTGTTGCGACCGATGATGATCATGACATAGACCATTGAGACCATCATGAGGGACATGAGAATCATCATGGAATATGTGAGCATGGTGCTAAGAGCACCAATGCCAATCGCCGTTTCGTGAGTTGAAACAATCGCATGGGAGACGATGACGCTGATGATGATCATCGTTCCGTAGGTGGCGATATTCATGAATGGGCCATTGAGAGCAACTCTCATTTCAGCCTTCTTGAAGTTCTTATAAATCCAGTATGAGACCTTGCCGAATTTCTCTTTCTGGTAATCTTCGCGGTTGAAGGATTTGACGACGCGGATTCCGTCGACATCCTCATCAACGGCCTGGTTCAAATCGTCATAAGCATTGAAGATTTTGACGAAAATTGGATGGGCTTTGTTGGCGATAAAGATCAAAACGAATCCAGCGAGAGGGATGAAGAAAAGGAAAACGAGAGCGGCTTGCCAATAGGTGACGAAGCACATGACAAGGGCGAATAACATCAAGAATGGAGCGCGCACTACCGCTCTGATGATCATCTGGAATGCGCCTTGGATGTTCGTGATGTCGGTTGTGGTTCTTGTGACAAGAGAGCTCGTAGAGAATTTGTCGATGTTCTTGAAGGAATAATCCTGAACGTGGACGAATAAGGCTTCACGGACGTTCTTGCCAAAGCCAGCAGCTGCGCTTGAAGCGAAGACGCCAGCGACGATACCTAAACCCCATGCCGCAAGGGCAATCCCCGCGATGATGAGGGAATACATGATGATCGTGTCTAGGCTATCTTGAGTTCCGGTGAGGTTCTCAACTTCGTTGATGAAGAACTGCATGAAGTAAGCAACAAGACCTTCGCAGACAGACTCAAAAAGGACCGCAATCCAAGTAAGGATCGTGTCTTTCCAATAGCCTTTGATGTAGCGAAGCAACTTGATGATCTCTTTCATAATCTCTGTCTATAAATAGACAATGCAAAGTTATAGTCTATTTCGATTCAGAATTCCATTAAGAATTCTAAATAGGTCCTCTTTTGTCTTAATGTTCACTGATATCTCAGCGCGGATCTTCTTGTAGCCAGGGAACCCGTTAAAGAAGTGAGGGATCAAACCGCGTAGCTCCATAATAGCCACTCTTTCACCCTTTTCTTCAATTAATGCTTTCGAAAAAGCAATCGCCCATTCGGTTTGTTCGGCGATGGTTGGGGCAGGAAGCTCTTCTTTACCTTCAAGACGGTTGTTGATGTTCGTCACTAGTCTTGGGTTTCCTAATCCCCCTCTAGCGACCATGACAAGCTCGGCTCCGGTGATTTCCATCGCTTTGATTGCCGCGTCTGTTGTGAAGATGTCTCCTGAGATGCAAAGAGGAATGCTTAGGCTTTTGCCTAAATCTCTAATCGCTTCGAAATCCGGAACGCCGCTATAGCCTTGAACGGCTGTTCTAGCGTGGACCGTAAGCATCTTGATGCCACAGCCTTCAAGCATCTTGGCGACTTCCCAAACGTTGATTGAGTTGCTGTCCTTACCTAAACGGATTTTGGCGGTTACCGGTTTATGGGAAGCGGCGACCACCGCTTTCATATAATCCTCAAGCTCGGCAGGTCTAGATAACCAAGATGAACCCGCTCCGGTTTTGACGACTTTGAAGACAGGGCAGCCAAGGTTGATATCAAGTATGTCGTAATCGGCTTTTTCCTCGATGATCTTGATGGCCTTCACGGTCTTCTCTTTGTCGAAACCGAAAAGCTGAAGTCCAACAGGTCTATCGATGTTCGAGGTGGCCAGGTAGGAATAGGTCTTCCTGTTTTTGTAGTCGATGCCGCAATCGGAGATCATCTCGCTATAGGAAAGAGCAACCCCAAAGGGTTTCATGAAGTCGCGGTAAGCAAGGGTGGTCACCCCTGCCATCGGACCTAGTACAACTCTTCCTTTTAGTTCAATGTCACCAATCTTGATCATAGTCATTAAAAGAAGGCCCGGAGGCCTTCAGTTTATTCGTCTTTTTTTGGTTTTGGAGAAGCTTTCTTTCTGGCCTTTGGTTTTGATTCCGCTGGAGTTTTGTCAGGGATTTCTGGATTTTCCGCAGGTTTTTCTTCCTTTGGCTCTTCCTTAACCTCAGGCTTTTCCTCCTTTGGTTCTTCTTTGGCCATAGGTTTCTCGATGACGGCTTTCTCTTCTTCGGAAAGGTTCTCAGAAGCGCCGACTTCAGCCTTCACCTTAGCTGGGAGTTTGCCAGTCTTGATAAGGGAATCGATCTCCTCAGCGGTGATGGTTTCCTTCTCAAGAAGGGTTTCGGCAACAAGGATGACCTCAGCCTTATGTTCGGTGAGGATTCTCTTCGCGTCGTCATGGGCTTTGTCCACGATTTCACGAACGGCTTTGTCGATCTCATGAGCGACTTCAGCGGAGAAGTTCTTGGTGGTGTCGGCGTAGTCTCTTCCAAGGAAGACGGAGGAGTTGCTCTGCTCATACTGAATAGGACCAAGGTCAGACATACCATACATGGTAACCATGGCACGAGCGATTCTCGTGGCTTCCTGAATATCGTTAGAAGCGCCGGTAGAAACATCGTCGAAGAAAATTTCTTCGGAGGTACGTCCACCAAGAAGACCAGTGATTTCAGCAATGAGTTCTTTCTTGGTTAGCAAGAAACGGTCGGTTTCTGGAGTCATTAAGACATGACCACCGGTATTTCCACGAGGGATGATGGTGATCTTCTGGACTTTCTTGGCGTGAGGCAAAACCATGCCGATGATGGCGTGGCCAGCTTCGTGGAAGGCGATCTGTTTGCGTTCTTTCTCGTTGAGTCCTTTGGAACTCTTGGCTGGGCCAGCGATACGACGGTCGATGGCTTCGTCAATTTCTTCCATGGTGATGCAGTCTTTGCCGAAACGAACGGCTAAGATAGCAGCCTCATTGAGGATGTTCTCAATATCGGCACCGGAGAAACCAACGGTTCTCTGGGAAAGGGCAGCGAAATTGACATCTTCACCGATCTTCTTGTTTCTGGCGTGGACCTTGAAGATGGCTTCACGGCCTTCTTTGTTAGGAAGGGAGACGGTGAGGATACGGTCAAAACGACCTGGACGGAGAAGGGCTGGATCGAGAACGTCGTCTCTGTTGGTGGCAGCCATGACAAGGATGCCAGAGTTGTATTCGAAACCATCCATCTCGACTAAGAGTTGGTTAAGGGTTTGCTCACGTTCATCGTTGCCTCCGCCTAAGCCAGCGCCACGCTGACGGCCAACAGCATCGATTTCATCGATGAAGACGATGCATGGAGCAGTCTGTTTGGCTTTTTTGAAGAGGTCACGGACACGTCCTGCGCCAACACCGACGAACATTTCGACGAAGTCGGAACCGGAGATGCTATAGAAAGGAACTCCTGCTTCTCCAGCAACGGCTTTCGCTAAAAGAGTTTTACCGGTGCCTGGGGAACCGATGAGGAGGACGCCTTTTGGAAGTTTGGCGCCATACTTGGAATATTTCTTTGGGTCTTTGAGGTAGTCGACCATCTCAACCATCTCAGCCTTTTCTTCATCGCAGCCTGCGACATCGGCGAAACGGGTTTTGGAATGATTCTCACGACGGGCTGGGGACTTGTTGAAATCCATAGCCTGACGGTTGGCACCGCTGACGGAGCTATTGATACGGGCGAAGAAGATGATGCCAAGGAGGATTGTTCCGCCGAAGATGAGGATGGTTGGTCCCCAAGCCTCCCAGAAGCTCACATAATAAGCGTCTCCTTCGGAGATGGCACCTTTGCCATATTTCTCGACAAGGGCTTCATCACCATTCCATTCGGTGTTGACCTTGTATTCGAAGATCTGCGAATAGGACCAGTGGGTGACAATCTTCTTGCTGGTTGGGTTGGTGACAGAGAACGCGTTATTCCACTGCTCGCTGCTGATAATGACGGTGAAGTCGAAGTGGGTGCCGGTGGTTTTGCCTTCGGCGTTGACTTCAAAAGCGTGGCCACTAACGTAAACGACGCTCTGGTAGCGGTCGGTGGCTGTGTAGCTTGAGATGTAATACTGTTTTTCTTTGGTGTTGATTGCGCTTTCGTCGGTGTCGTCGGTTGGCAAAACATAACCGAGATTGTTATCAAGTTCGCCAACTTTCCAACTCTGGTTGGATGAGCTAAGTCTTGGTAAAACAAACGCGAGGATCAAAACGACGATCGCGGCAATGAATAAGTACGGGGCAGCATATCCCCAGAAACTACGTCTTTGGTTCTGGTTTTCGTCTTTCATGTTGTCTCTCCTTTCAATAGGAAATCAAGTTGCAAGATACACCCTTAGGGTGTTCTTAGCAACACAATTGCTCTCTTTATTTTTCTTCTTCGTTCACGTGGATGATCATCGAACTGCTGTGGTATTCACTGAACCCTTTTTTGTAGCGAGGGATGTAAACGATCTTTCCGTTCTTGTTAAGGAAGACTGGCCAAATGTGGAGGAGTCTTTCGGAAATACCAGCTGCGATGAGCATCTGTTTGGCGTTGACTGAGTAGCCGTTAAAGAGCCAGACGTCCTGTGGGAGAACGCTTCTGACGGTGAGAGGGTAATCATCGAGATGGATGTTTCTATCCTCAGCGCCTTTTGTGAAATCGAGCTCGAAGACCTCGCAAGAGAACTTGCATGGTTCCTTGAGAGTGTAATGGTATGGAAGATCGAGTCCATCGTTGTCGATTGAGATCTCGTCATACTCTTTGACAAGGAAGGTGTTGGTGCCGATTCTCAAACACATATTTGGCTGAGGATCGAGGCACATTTTTCTAAATTCAGCGAGGGTTTGCGGGGAAATTCTGATTCTTGTCTTCGCTTTTGCCCTGACGAAACGGATGATCGTTTCAGCAAATTCGCCTTCGCTCAAAGCGATGATTTCGCGGATGTTGAGGGTATCCACACGGTCCACTGATTTTTTGATGTTCGCGGAGAAGGTAATCAATTCATCGTTGGCCTTTTTGATCTCGGTGATGTACTGGTCACGCTCAGCCTCGTTAAGCTTATCGACGACTTCGTTTCTGATAGCGCTTCTGGATGGGTCGTGAGCGTAGTTGCCAAAGTCCTTGTCGTAAGGGACGTTATTCTTGTCGCAATATTCAATGAGGTCTTCGTTGGAATATGGGACCAAAGGTCTTCTGACAAACATGCCTCTTGTGGTTCCGATGGTGTTAAGACCGAACTTGGAAGAACGGACACCGGTTTGTTTGGAAAGCAAATATCCTTCAATGACGTCGTCTTCGGTGTGGGCAAGGAAGAGAGCGGCTGCGTCATACTTTTTGTAGACCTCAGCAAAGAAATCGTAGCGGACTTTGCGGGCCCACTTCTCGAAGTCTTTGTCTTTGCCAGTTTGGTCGGCTTTGTCAGCATCACAAACCTCAAACGGAATTCCTTTGGATTCGCAGAATACGCGTAACTTTTCTTCTGCTTCGTCCCAGGCAGGGCCTATGCGGTAATTGACGAAACACATGACAACTTTAGCCTCTTGCTCTAAGAGCATGTGAATAAGGGCCATTGAATCAGGGCCTGTGTTTCCGGCCATTAAGTAAATCGAATTCTTATCAATCTCTAGGTTGACCATTGTCTTCTCCTCCTCGGGAAATAATTTCGTCTTTTATGATTTCGTACATCTCTTTAGCTTCGTCTTTTCTCGCAAACTCCTTAACAACGAGGATTTTTGCGGTGACCTTGTGTTTGCCTAGTAAGAGGACCAGCTCATCCCCAGGCGCCACTTCGCTCATCGGCTTCGCCGTTTTGCCATTGATGAAGATATCCCCATCATCGCATAACTCCTTGGCCGTCTCACGCCTTTTTGTTAATCGGCTTACCTTTAAGTACTTGTCGATTCTCATACCATTCATTGTATCACTTATAGTCTGCCTTACGGCGGCTATAAAGTTGATCGACCACATCAAGCAAACGATAGAGGTCGTGAATCCAGTCTCTTCTCTTGGTCATGCGGATGTGGACTTTCTTCTCAACAAAGTTGACTTTGAGGAAGGCAAGGTAAGGCACCAAGAGGTTAAAGAGATCGACGCCAATTCCACTGATGTGCGAGAAGGCTTCAGACATGTAGATGTCTAAATACCCCTCACCTTCATCTACTCGCGAATACTCTTCTTTTTCACTCAAAAGATCGATTTTTTTCTTAAGAACCAAAAGACTTACCTGATCTGGGAGCTTTCCATAGATGTCCCTCATGTGTTTGGCAATCGTATCAAGCTCCTCTTCGCTCTTGGCGTTTTCGAGTTCCTGATAGAGGGCAATCTTGTCGCTATTGATTGCGTAGTCCTTCGGAATATAAGCGTCTATCTTGAAAAGATTCTTGGCTTTTGGAGCAGGTTTTTGAATTCCGGTCTTCTTTTCTTCGATGGCTTCACTAAGCATCTTTAGATATAAATCTAAACCGATTGTGTCGATGAATCCTGCTTGTTCAGGACCAAGGATGTCGCCGGCGCCTCTGATCATGAGGTCACGTTGGGCGATTTTATATCCACTTCCGAGTTCGGTGAATTCCTGGATGGCTTTGAGTCTCTTAACAGCATCTTCTTTCATGCTCTTGTGAGGCTTGTAGGTCAAATAGGCGTAGGCGATTCTATCTCCCCTGCCAACACGACCTTTGATTTGGTAGAGCTGAGACAAACCGAAATGATCCGCTTCCTCAACGATGATCATGTTCGCATTAGGAACATCGATACCGTTTTCGACAATTGAGGTGCAAACAAGGATATCGAGTTCGCCGTCATAGTACTTCTGCATGACGTCCTCGACTTCTTCTTTTTCCATCTTGCCGTGGATGACACCGATTCTTGCGAAAGGAAGGGCACGAGAAAGCTCACTCGCCTTAGCGTAGATCGAAGAGACTTTGTTGTAGACATAGAATACCTGTCCATGTCTTCCAAGTTCTCTTTGAATGAGTTCGTGAATGACCTCTTCCTTGTATGGGGTGACATAGGTCTGAATCGGCATGCGGTTCATTGGAGGGGTGTTGATTTGTGAAAGAGGACGGATTCCAGTGAGTGACATCTGAAGCGTCCTTGGAATTGGGGTGGCTGAAAGCGAAAGAACGTCAACCGTGTCTTTGAGTTCTTTGATCTTCTCTTTCTGCTCAACGCCGAAACGCTGTTCTTCATCAACGATTAAGAGGCCAAGGTCTTTGAAAACAATCTCTTTCGAAAGGAGTCTATGGGTGCCAATAACGAAGTCAATTTTTCCATTTTCCACGGCAGAAATGACTTCTTTTTGGGTTGAAGGAGGCACCAAACGGGAGAGAACCGCTATCCTGATGCCAAACCTCGCAAACCTCTGAAGCGCAACTTCATAATGCTGTCTTGCGAGTAATGTTGTTGGGCAAAGAAGGGCTACTTGTTTGTGGGCGGATATGGCTTTGAAGGCAGCACGGAAGGCAATCTCAGTTTTGCCAAAACCAACATCACCACAAAGAAGGCGATCCATAATTTCGCTCTTCTCCATGTCTGATTTGATTTCATCAACCGACCTTTGTTGGTCTGGCGTCAAAGCATATGGGAACTCCATCTCAAAGCTCTTTTGGAGTTCTTCATCTGGCGGGAAGGCAAAGCCTTCTTTCTTAGCTCTCGTTCCGTATAGGTTCAAAAGGCGATCCGCTAAATCGTTGACCCTTTCCTTGATGTGGGCTTTCTTCTTCTCCCAATCTCCGCTGAAAAGATGCGATAAGCGTGGAGCAGCGCCTTCGCGGGCAGAGTATTTTCTGACGAGACGGAATTGTTCCAAAGGAACATAGAGGGTTTCGCTGTTGGCATAAGCAATCTTGAGGTAGTCTCTATGGGTCCCTTCTTGTTCCAAGGTTGTTACTTCGAGGAACTGACCGATGCCGTTATATTCATGGACGACATAGTCGCCTGGACGAAGGTCGTCATAACTCTTAAGAATCGCAGCGTCGATGAACCTTGAAGTGAATCTGGTGGTTGCAGTTCTCTTTCCAAAGAGTTCGGAAGATGAAATGACCGCAACTTTAATGGCGGGGATCTCAAAACCTTCGTTCAAAGAAGCTTTGCTGATTCCTAATTTGCCTTTAGGCAATTCAAAGCCTTTTGTGTCTTCATATGCGACTTTCTGATCGTCTAAGAATGACTTCAAAGTCTCAATTTGTTGTGGTTGATCAAGGGCGACAATCACTTTCTCGTTCGTATTCACATAGGACTCAATCGTCGAAACCATTGAAGCGATTCCGGTTCCTGTTGAAACGATATGTCTTACGAGGAAAGAGAAGTCATCAGGATCCATCGCGAACTTGCTGCCATACCTGATTCCTTTTGGTGGGAGGACTTTGTCCTGCTCAATATATTCCTCAAGGTGGGTTGGGATTCTTAGGTCGTCATGGAGTTCTGAATAGTAGCTGCGAGCTTCGCCTAAAAGAGACTCGCAAGAAGACTCAAAAGCCTCTTTGTCCGCGACATAAGTCAAAGCAGGTTTGAAGTAAGAGAAGATGTTCGAGTTCTCGTTAAGGGCAAACCCGAAATACTTATAGATCTGAGGGCTATATACCCTGTCCTCAATATTCTCGATGTCCCTATTAACGTTGTTCTGAAGTGTGTCGAACGAAGACTCGGAAAGATGCTTGCCGTCACTAGATAAAACAACGGCGATTCTTTCCTTGAACGAGGCTATCTGCTCATTGGACAAAAAGACGTCCGTTGCAGGTAAAATATCCGCGTTTTGCAGAGGATTTGTGGATAATTGAGTGGAAATTGAGAAGTTTTTTATCGACTCAATCTCGTCATCGAAGAACTCAATTCTGATTGGGTTTGAATAGTTGACGGAGAAGATATCAAGGATGTCGCCACGGGAGGCAAACTGGAGGGTTTGATCAATCTTGTTGACCCTGTGGTAACCCATCTCGGTCAAAGTCTTTCTAAGGTCGTCGATGTTATATTTGTCTCCAACCTTGAAATGGAAAACTCGCTGGCCAAACTCCTTCGCGTTAGGAAGGAACCTCATCACAGAAGACGGGTGAGCGATAAGAATGGAGTCTTTGGATTCCAAAGATTGTTCCATCGCGTAGAGCCTTTGGGCCATAAGCTCTTTCGAAGAGGAAAGGGCCTCTGCCCTAAGAAGTTCATCGGCAGGGAAGAAGATTAATTTGTCTTCGGGGAAGAAGTTGAGTAGGAACTCATAAATCTTTTGGGCGCTATAGAGGTTCTTGGCAACGATCGCGTAATTGTCTTTCTTTTCTTTGTATAAAGAGGCGATTAGGAGGGCTGCACCTATGGTGTCGTCCACGACAAAACGACCCCTTCGGTCCGAGAGGGGGGTGGTCAAATCGAGTGCCTTTAGGCGTTCAAATAGATCCGTAAGTACCTCCTTATTTCTGCTCTTCTTTCTTTATCGAGTTATATAAGTTCATGGCGTATTGGAAGCCACGAAGCTCGATATCACGTAGTGCCTTTGCGGCGTTGTCGGTCGCCTCTTCGATAAGAGGCATGCTTTCGTTAGATGGTTTGCCAAGGACGAAGTCGATTGAATCGTATTGAGGTTCACCAATGCCGATTCTGATTCTCTTGATCTTGGATGTGCCAAGCTTGTCGATGATGTTTTGGATTCCTTTGTGTCCACCGCTAGAACCATCAAGACGGAGCCTGATCTGTCCTTCGGCAATGGCCATGTCGTCATAGACGACAACAATATCCTCAAGTTCGATCTTGAAGAAGGAGACACATTCGGCGACGCTCTCGCCGGAGAGATTCATGAAGGTCTCTGGTTTGAGGACGACGATTGGCTCAGGGAAGGCTGGGTTCTTAACAATACCATAAACGCCTTTGAATCCGGAACGATCAAAATCCGCATGGACGAGTTCCATGAATTTGTCGACGGCCATATAACCCATGTTGTGACGGGTGCCTTCGTATTGTTTGCCTGGATTTCCTAAACCAACGAAGAGTTTCATGACTTTTTCTCCAAGGCCAAGGTCTCGATCACTGTAACGACGCGATCGACTTTCTCTTGGTCATAGAATTCGATTGGGTTTTCGAGGATGCCCGCCAAAGCGGCCTGGTTGGCATTGAGTTCAGGGTTGTTAGCGATTTGGCCAACAGCCTTCTTCATCATGAATTTCTCAATTGGGCCAAGCTTATTGAAGTCGAAGGATCCTCTGAATTGATAGTAACGCATATGGTAGTCGTAGAGAACGTTGGTGTCGATCATCTGGGCTCTCGTGTCTTTGTCGGCGAAGCTCATTCCAACGCTGAAGACGATGACGTTTTTCTCTTTCATCAAATCCCAGTTAGAAAGGAATTCATCGATTCCTTGGATCTTTCCGGCTCTGACCCAACCACCAAAAACGATGGTGTCATATTCGGATAATTTTTTGGCTTTGAAACGCTTGAGAGGGAAGATGTCCGCATTCACTCTCTTCGCGATGTCGTTAGCGTATTTCTCAGTGTTGCCAGTTTTGCTTTGATAAAGTACAAGGGTTTTCATAACTATGAAAGTTTATCACGGTTTATTGGATAAAAGAAAACGAAGAAGCTATTATTGAAGAATGAAAATTAAGAACTGGTTTTTAGATGTCCTTAAGGGAGGCTCCCTCGGACTTGGTATGATTCCCGGCGTCAGCGCGGGAACAATGGGTTTAATCGTTGGCATTTATGATCGCCTCATCAATGGCATCTCAAACCTCAGAAAAGAATTCAAAAAGAGCCTCTTCACTTTGCTTCCTCTTGGCATCGGCGCGGTCATGTCCGCGGTCATCTGCATGCTTGGGGTCAACTATGGTTTGGACTACGCTCCGTTTGCGATCATCTCCCTTTTCGCCGGCTTAATCATCGGTTCTCTTCCTGTCATCACCAAAGAATTAAAAGGCGTCAAACCTAACGTAAAATCCATCATCATTGTTGTAATTGGTGCGGTTTTTGCTGCAGGTATTGGAATTTTGAGCGCGGTTGCCAAGCTCAACAGTTGGGGCAATTTCGAGGCCGCTTTCATCGCTGGAGAATGGTGGACCTACATCGGTGTTTTCGTTGCCGGATTCATCGCCGCGATGGCTTGCATCATCCCTGGCATCAGCGGAGCGATGCTTCTCTTCGTTGCCGGTTTATATGACCCATGCGTCCATATCTTTGTCGGAGAGAATTCTATCCTTCACAACTCCGACAGACTCGTCAGCGGAATCTTCCTCACCCTTTCCCTTTTGGTCGGTATCGTCGCTGGCTTTATCCTCACAAGCAAGCTCATGAAGAACCTTCTTGCGAAACACCATGACGGCACTTACCTCGCTGTCTTTGGTTTCGTCCTTGGATCCCTTGTCTCGATGTATGTGAACCAGAGCATGATTAACGACTCCCTCGTTTGGAAATACACCCTCGTTCAGCCATGGGAATGGGTTCTCGGAATCGTTCTCCTAATTGGCTTTGCGGTCCTCTTTTTCTTCCTTTCCAAAGTTGCTCTTAAGAAGCAAGCCGCTTCTTCACAAAAAGAAGAAACTGAGCCTGCTAATAAATAATTTGTAATATTTTTCATTGACAGTCTTCCAGATTGAAATATCATAAAAGTCCACAAGCGGGAAATTTTTATGCCAAGAACACCACAGCAAAACGCCCTTATCAGAGATAAAAGAAGGACGAAAATCCTCCTTAGAACTCTCAAGCTTTTCGCAACCAAGGGATTTGATGAGGTTACTATTGACGCAATTTCCACCGAGAGCAGCTGCTCCCACGGTTTGGTCTACCACTACTTCGAGAAGAAAGAAGATATCTTTAACGCCCTCTTTGAATTACAAAGAGAGGACTTTAATGACACCCTCTTCCCAAGAATCGCTGCCGCAAAGGCCGGAGGCTTGGCTGGACTAAAGGTCATCTGTGACCATTACGAAAAACTCTATAACGCTGAAAAGACTCAGCTTTATTTCCTTAAAGTCAACGCTGCGCGTGATTACACTACATACACCGCTGTCAAAGCCCTTAACGGCGAAAGCCCATTCAAAACGCTTGTCGCTTTGTTAAAGGAAGCTGTTGCTTCGGGCGAGATGCTTGAATGTGATGTTGAAGCCAAGGCCCATCTATTCTTAGACCTTGTCGTCGGCATCCTCGACAGACTCATCTCCGCAAAAGAAAAGGAGCGCGAGGTTAAGCCAGGCGCCCTCTTCGAATTCATTCGTAAGTAATTACTTTATATCCCCAAAGTTGAAACGCTTGATCTTAGTGTAGCTTTTCGCAAGCGATGGATAGAGCTTCAAATAGACTTCTTTATAAAGGTAATTATAGATCTTCACGTTCTTCTCATTTGGTTTGAACGTGTCTTTGACACGAACCATCTTTTCGACGGCTTCGTTAACGGTCTTGTATTCTTTGATGGCCAAGAATCCAGCGATAGCGGCACCAAGAGAGGAACTCTCTTTGGTCTGGACTCTGCTGACTGGTCTACCGAATACGTCAGCGGTGATTTGGCAGATGTCGTCGCTGACAGATCCGCCACCGGAAACCCTTAAGTCAGGTATCTTGTGTTTGAGGGCTTTTTCGAAGTGCTCCAAACCTTCACGCAAAGCGTATGCAATACCTTCGATGATTGAGCGGTAGATGTGCTCCGTTGTGGTTGAATCACTGAAGCCGATGATCGCACCTTTCGCCAATGGACGGGAAAGGCCTGGTCCCCAGTATGGCTGGAGGATAAGTCCGTCGCAACCAGCTGGAACATCTTTTAGATGTTCGTTGTAGTAATTGATTGTTCTTGGGTCGTCTGGGTTCTCTTTGCCAGCGATCTCTTTCATGAACCAATTGATCATCCAGTATCCACGGTAGACTTGGATGTCCATGTTATAGAAATCTTTCGCAGCGGAAGGATATCCAGGAAGGAATGGTTCTGATTCGTGATATTTGGCCGTCGTTGTCTCGATTGAGGAGGCGGTTCCATAGCTGATTGCGCCAAGAGATTCGTCGATGACGCCCATGCCGAGAGTCTCACAAGATTTGTCTGAACCTGCAGCGTAAACAATAACTCCCTCAGGAATGCCTGAATCTTCGGAAGCTTTCTTGGTGATCTTTCCAATGACCTCCCCTTCTCCAACAAGCTCAGGGAGAACGTCTCTTGTTAAACCAAAGATCTGGCCGGTAAGGTGTTTCTCTGGCTTCTTGTACCATCTCTTGTTTTTGAAATCGATTGGGTAATGGCCGGCGCAGTTTGAAGCGCAGTCCTTTAACTCACCCGTCAGCAAGAAATGGATGTAGCTGGAGACTGGAACGTATTTATGAACTTTTGCCCATTTTTCTGGTTCGTTTTCTTGGATCCAATTGGCCACGCATCTACGTCTATTGAAGTTGATTGTGTCTGTCTTTCCAACGAGCTTAAAAAGGAATTGAGACAGTTTTGGCAGGGGTTTTTCGCATTTTGCGTTCCTCTGATCAAGCCAAAGAACACTTGGTCTGATGACCTTCATGTCGTTATCCAAAAGGACTGCTGTGTCACGGAAGCAAGTAAGGGTTATGCCTTTAATATTGCCGACTGAGGAAGGGTTCTCTTTGATGAGTTCCTTCGTGCAAAGGCAAAGGTCTTGGTAGTATTCGCGAGGGTCTTTTTCTGCCCAGTTTGGTTTAACCGAAAAATATGGTTGGTCGTAATCCTTTTTCTTCATGGCAACCATGTAGCCACGTTTATCGAAAAGGGCGACTCGGACGCTTTGGGTCCCAAAGTCCATCGTCAAAATCAATGGTTCGTTCATATTAGATTCTCCGTCTCGAAGATTTTAGCACGAAAGACCACTTTTAAGTGGTAAAATGTTTAGGCTTTAGAAAGGATAGACGAACTTATGATCATCTCTCGCGCCCCTTTCAGGGTTAGTTTCTGCGGAGGCGGAAGCGATATTCCTTCTTTCTATGAGAAATATGGTGGCTGTGTTATCTCCACCACCATCAAGAAGTATTGCTATCTCGCTATCAACCCTGCGTTCAACAAAGAATCAATCACTCTCAAATATTCGAAAACCGAAATCGTCGATGACGTCGAAAAGGTCGAGCACCGCATTTTCAAACAAGTTTTGAAAGACTTCGGAAACAAAGGCATCGAAATCACTTCCATGGCCGACATCCCTTCGGGAACCGGACTTGGTTCGTCCTCTTCTTTCACCGTCGCCCTTCTCAAACTCATGTATACCTGGAACGAACAAGCCGCTTCAACCTACAAGGTTGCCAAAAGAGCCTGCGAGATCGAGATTAACGAACTTGGAAACCCAATCGGCAAACAGGATCAGTTCGCTGCCGCTTTCGGCGGTCTTCGTTATTACGAATTCTGCCCAGACGGATTCGTCAAAGTCGAACCAATCATCATGAAGAAAGAATCTTTCGCCAAACTCGAGAAGAACCTCATGATGTTCTACACAGGCGAAGTCCGTGACGCGAACAACATCCTTGCCAAGGAAACTAAAAACCTTGCCACCGACGAAGACAAGATCGAAGCCACCAAAAAGCTTTGCGAAATGACAAAACGCCTTAAGGCGGAGTTTGAAAACAATAACGTCGATGCTCTTGGTCCAATCCTCAAAGAAGGCTGGGAACTCAAGAAGTCTTTAGCTAGCGGAATTTCTAATCCGCTTATCGACGAAGCATATGAAAAGGCCATGAAGGCTGGCGCAAGCGGAGGAAAACTCCTTGGCGCTGGTGGAGGCGGATTCCTCCTCTTCTACGTCGATTCCGATGAAAAGAAAGAGGCCGTCAGAAAGGCCTTATCGAACCTCAAAGAAATGCCGTTTGAGCTTGACCAAGCCGGTTGCTCAATCATCTTCATGGAGTAGCGATGTACGCAGTAATACAAGCAGGCGGAGCAGGCACTAGACTTAAGACCATCACCGGCGATTTACCAAAGGTAATGGTTGAGTTAAATGGGAAGCCGATCATCGAATGGCAGATTGAAAGCCTTAAGAGAAGCGGCGTCCTTGATTTGCTCATAATCATCTCCAAAAACGGGAAACTCATCTCGGATTATTGCGGAGACGGAAAGAAGTTTGGGGTCAATATCTCCTACATAACAGAAGAATCTCCTTTAGGCACAGCCGGAGGATTATATTTCGCCAAAGAGATCATCAAAGATGATTTCATTCTTTGCTTTGGCGATTTGATGCTTGATGTCGATTGGATGAGATTCCACCGTTTCCATAAGGAAAAGGGTTCTTCATTGACCGCTTTCGCGCACCCAAATTCACACCCGTTCGATAGCGACCTTCTCGTCACTAATGACGAAGAGAAAATCATCAAGATCGATAGCAAGCACAACGTCCGTGACTACTACTACGAGAACCTCACAAACGCAGGCCTTTATGTCTGCTCAAAAGAGGTCCTCGATTTCGTCAAAGAACCTTCGAAAATCGACTTTGAGAAAGCTGTCCTCACACACTTCGTTGAAGAGGGCAAAGCCTATGCATATAGGTCGAGCGAATACGTCAAAGACTGTGGTACCCCTGACAGGTACTATTCAGTCGAAAAAGACCTCAAAAACGGAATTATCCATGGCAAATCCCTCTCAAATTTGCAGAAATGCATCTTCTTAGACAGGGACGGAACCATCAATAAATATCGTGGTTTAGTTAAGAAAGCAGATGAGTTGGAACTCGCTGACGATGCTGCTTTAGCGATCAAGACCATCAACACTTCTAGCTACTTAGCGATATGTGCCACCAACCAGCCTGTCATAGCCCGCGGTGACACGACCTTTGAGGAACTTAGGAACATCCACAACAAGATGGAGACCCTTCTTGGAAAAGACGGAGCCTATCTTGATGCCCTCTACTTCTGCCCACACCATCCTGCGGGAGGTTTTGAAGGCGAGGTCCCAGAACTTAAATTCGACTGCGATTGCCGTAAACCAAAAATCGGTCTTCTGAAGAAGGCTCAAGAAAGGTTCAATATCGACCTCAGCAAATCCTGGTTTATCGGAGATACGGATAGAGACATCCAGACCGGAATCAACGCTGGATGCAGAACGATCTTTTTAGATACGACACCGAATCCTCCGATACGCTTTGAAGATGCGAAACCAGATTTTGTGTGCCATTCTTTATCAGAAGCCGTTAATCTAATAATGACCTTAGAAAGGGGCGAACATGATTGATTTTAAGAACGATTTAGAGAAATATTACGAGCTCGAAATCGAAACAATTAAGAAATTAGACAAAGACGAGATGAATAAAGCGATGAACGCTCTCGTCAAACATTACGATGACCAGTCGACCATCTATGTTTTCGGTAACGGAGGCAGCGCTGCCACCGCTTCCCATATGGTCTGCGACTTCAACAAAGGCATCTGCTCCAAATTAGAGAAGAGATTTAAGTTCGTTTGTCTTAATGACAACGTCCCGATCATGACCGCCATCGCTAACGACACTACCTTCGATGATGTCTTCTACTACCAATTAGAGAACCGCCTCAAGAAAGAAGACTTAGTCTTAGCCATTTCTGGAAGCGGCAACTCCAAGAACATCATGAAGGCTGCAGAGTACACTAAAAAGGTTGGCGCTGAGCTCATGTCCATCACCGGTTATGACGGAGGCAAGTTAGCCAAGATTGCTGATTACCATCTCCATGCACCTGTCGATGACATCCAAATCGCCGAAGACCTTCATATGACCTTTGACCACGTCATCATGCAGGTCCTTTGGCGTTATCTCAGCAAGAGAGAGGGCATTGAAGCGACCTACACTCCAAACAAGTAAAATCCAAAAATCATTAACAAAAACGCGCTGGTTTTGTTCCAACGCGTTTTATTTTGCCATTATTTCTTTAACAAGCTCCGGCTCAATCAGCTGGAACGTTTGAGCGTCCGCTAGCTCTTTGTTGGCCTTCATATGTTCAGGATCTTCAACCGTCCAGGTGTTGACGATGTGCCTCTTGTGATACTTCCTGACCTCAGGTTTTGTGAGAAGGCATTCTTCAATGTCGACTGAGTCAAAGAGGTAACGCCACTTCCAGACCCAATAGTATTCTTTGCAGATGAGTAATCCGATTCCGAATCCTTGATGCCTCATCTTGAAAAGGGCTCTAGGATCAAAGGAGATGATGACGATCTTCTTTTTGTCTTTGATCTGCTTGAGGGCGGCTTTCGCAGCCTTAGCCAAAGGTTTGTAGTTTCCCTTGTGGACTTTAAGTTCAACGACGATTAGCCTTCTCTCTTGGTTGAGGTCGAGGACTTCTTGGAAGGTTGGGACCTCTCCCCCGTCGAGAAGACGATAGTTCTCTTTAATCTCAGCGAGGGTGAGTTCCTCAATGATTCCCTCTTTGCCTGTCGTGCGTTTTAGGTCGTCATCATGGCAGACAACCAGTTGTCCATCTTTCGTTAAGTGGATGTCGAGCTCAAAAGGGAAGCCGTTTTCGATCGCGTTTTGGAACGCTTTGAGGCCGTTTTCCGTATACACGCTGTTATGCAATCCGCGGTGCGCAATCGCGCCCATGTATTCAGGGCTGAACTTTCTCTCTTTTCGCTTCATATTTACAAATTATATGCTCTTTCAGTGTCGATAATCCCTTGCCTTTTTTCGTTCTTCTTTAAAGAAGAATGTTCGGGTGGTATGATATTTCGCGTTAGGGCGCTTTAATCACCCTAAAGATTGTCAATAGGAGGACAATATGGCAGACAAAAAATATGTATTCTCCTTCAAGGAAGCCCACGAGCAAAAGCTCGGCAAGGAAATCCTTGGCGGAAAAGGCTTTGGTCTTGCCGAGATGACAGCCGCTGGCGTCAACATCCCAGCCGGTTTCACAATCTCGACCGAAGCTTGCAACCTCTACTACAAATCCGGAAAACAGATTCCAGATTACGTGTGGAATGACGTCGTGGCCCATCTCCACGAAGTTGAAAAACTTACCGGAAAAGAGTTCGGCGGCAAAGGAATGCCGTTACTCGTTTCTGTCCGTTCTGGCGCTCGTACCTCGATGCCAGGCATGATGGACACCATTCTTAACTTGGGTTTAAACGATGACACCGTTGAAGCCATGGTCAAAGCTACCGGCAATGAGCGTTTCGCTTACGATAGCTACCGCCGCTTCATCTTGATGTTCACCAACATCGCCAAAGGTCACCCAAGGACTGAAATGGACAAGATGCTCGACAAGCTTAAAGAGGACAACGGTTACAAACTTGATACCGAAGTCACCGCCGAGCAGCTCAAAGGCTTAGTTGCCAAGTACAAAGAGTACTACAAATCCGTCTTCGGTGAGGAATTCCCAACCGATCCATATGTTCAGCTCAAAGAGGCAGTCGCTGCCGTCTTCCGTAGCTGGGACAACCCACGTGCTAACGTTTACCGTCAGATGAACGGCATCCCATATGAATGGGGCACCGCCGTCAACGTTCAGAGCATGGTCTTCGGTAACATGGGCGAAGACAGCGGCACTGGTGTCGCTTTCTCCCGTTCCCCATCCACCGGTGAAAAGAAAATCTACGCTGAATTCTTACCAAACGCCCAGGGCGAAGACGTCGTCGCTGGTGTTCGCACCCCTCTTCACATCGACGAGCTCGAGAAGAGAATGCCAGAAGTTTACAAAGAATTCATGGCTACCATCACCCGCATGGAAAACTACTTCCACGATATGCAGGATATGGAATACACCATCGAGAAAGGCAAGCTCTTCTTCCTCCAGGCCCGTAACGGCAAGAGAACTGCTAGAGCCGCTCTCAAAATCGCTTGCGATTTAGTTGATGAAGGTCTCATCGATGAGAAAGAAGCCGTTCTCCGCGTCGAGCCAAAACAGCTCAACGACTTACTCCACCCAACCTTCGACGAAGCTGACCTCAAG
Organism: uncultured Erysipelotrichaceae bacterium; assembly: GCA_902800255.1. Taxonomy (GTDB): domain Bacteria; phylum Bacillota_I; class Bacilli_A; order RFN20; family CAG-826; genus UBA4951. The sequence continues at coordinate 36,785 of CADCDV010000001.1, forward strand.
AAGCATGACGCCGTTATCCACGGTCTTCCAGCTTCCCCAGGCGCTGGCACTGGTGCCATCGTCTTCAGCGCTGAAGAATGCAAAGCCCAGCATGATGCTGGCAAGAAGGTTGTTCTTGTCCGTGCCGAGACTTCCCCAGAAGACATCATCGGTATGGTCAACTCCGAAGCTATCCTTACCGCCCGTGGAGGCATGACCTCCCACGCCGCAGTCGTCGCCCGTTCCATGGGTAAGTGCTGCGTCGCCGGTGCTACCGAGATCGTTGTTGACGAAGAAGCCAAGGTTGTCAAAGTTGGCGACCGTGTCTTCAAAGAAGGTGACATCCTTTCCGTCAACGGTTCTACTGGTCTCGTCTACGAAGGCGAAATCAAGATGGTTCCAGCCAACCTTGGTGGCGACTTCGGTCGCTTAATGGCTTGGGCCGACAAATATCGTCGCTTAAAGGTCCGTGCCAACTGCAACACCCCAGAAGACGCCCAGAACGCCCGTAGATTCGGTGCCGAAGGCATTGGTCTTTGCAGAACTGAGCGTATGTTCTTCGCTCCAGACAGAATCCTCAACATGAGATCCATGATTCTTTCTGACACCACTGAACAGCGTGAAGCCGCTCTCGAAAGAATCCGTCCATTCATCGCTGACGACTTCTACCAGATGTATCTTGCTAACCCAGATTCCATGGTTAACATCCGTTTACTTGACCCGCCTCTCCACGAGTTCTTACCAGAAGCCAACGACGAAGCCAACATCAAAGACATCGCCGAAAAGCTCGGTGTCGTCTCTGTGTTGCTTACCCAGAGATCTACGCCATGCTCGCCCGCGCCATCGTCCAGGCTGCCATCAAGGCCAGCAAGGAACTTGGCCACGAAGTTGAGCCAGAGATCATGATCCCTCTCGCTGGCGAACTCAAAGAATACGAGTGGGCCAAGAGCGTTGTCGTCGAGGCTGTTGAAGCTGAGATGGCTAAAGCCAACACCAAACTCGTCTACCACGTTGGTACCATGATTGAAATCCCAAGGGGCGCCCTCCGCGCCGGGGACCTTGCCAAAGAGGCAGAGTTCTTCTCCTTCGGAACCAACGACTTAACCCAGCTCACCATGGGCTTCTCCCGTGATGATGCCGGTCAGTTCTTGCCATACTACTACAACCGCAAGATCTACGAATTCGACCCATTCCAGACCATCGATGTCAACGGTGTCGGCGAACTCGTTAAGATTGCTGTTGAACGTGGCCGTGCTACCCGCCCAGACCTCTTGCTCGGTGTCTGCGGTGAAACCGGTGGCGATCCAGCTTCCATCATGTTCTATGATGAAGTCGGTCTCGACTATGTCAGCTGCTCACCATTCCGTGTCCCACTTGCTAGACTCGCTGCTGCTCAGGCCAGCATCACCCACAGCAAGAAATAATCGCTTCAAAACGATAAAATCGCAGGCGTGAAATATCGCCTGCTTTTTTATTGGCGTTTTTAGGCCCCGTACGCGTATAAAAGAAAAAGGCCTCGAATAATTTGTGAGGCCTATCTGAAATCGCGCAATTTGGGGCGTTTTTCAGCCAAGAATCATAGTTTATCGATGGCGGCGCGGATAGAATCGCTGCCAGGAAGCTCAAACTCATCGTCATCGAGAACTGGCTTGGCTTTCTTTTTTGCTTTTGGTTTTGGCACTTCAACCGGTTCTGCCTTCCTAACCTTCATATCGAATGGGATGCCGTTTTCGCGGACGATCGCCTTGAGATAAAGGATGATGGCGGCAGACATCGAAATACCTAATTCATCAACAACCTTTTCAGCTTGTTTTTTGATATTGCTATCTATTCTTAAATTCAAAGTTGTCTTCGGCATTTTTGTTATTTTTCCTTGTAACGCTCTTGTATATACATTGTAACGCTCTATTTAGATAAAGAAAAGCCTCCGTTTCCGGAGGCGAAAATTGTTAATTTAGCTTATTTGACGTTAGCGAACGGGCCAACGACTTCACCGTCTTTGACTTCAGCGTTAACAACGTTGCTTAAGACGACTTTAGCGTGGTTGCCAATCTTGGCATCTTTGAGGATGGCGCTTGGGCCAATCACGGATTCCTCACCAATAACGGTGTCGCCCATGATGTATGTGCATGGCGCAATCGTGGTATCCTGGCCGATTTTGACGGTTGGAGCGATATAAGTGTTGTCTGGGTCTTCGATTGAGACGCCAGCGACCATGTGGGCTTTATTGATGCGCTTCTGGATGATCTTGGCGGCAATGGAAAGCTGGTTTCTGTCATTAACACCAAGGGTTTCGTCTGGGTCTTTGACTGGGTAGGAGCCTACTTTAAAGCCATTATTAACGAAGATTCCAAGGACGTCGGTCAAATAATACTCACCGGCGGCGTTTTTCGTTGTAAGGTGGCCTAATGCTTCAAATAACTTGGCATTATCGAAGACGTAGACGCCAGCGTTAACTTCGTTAATGGCTCTTTCTTCTTCGGTAGCATCCTTCTGCTCAACGATTTTGGTAACGTTTCCGTTAACTTTGACGATTCTTCCGTATCCGAATGGATCTTCGAGGATAGAGGTCATAACGGTCATGGCGTTGCCGTTCTCTTCGTGGGCTTTGAATAAAGCTTCAAAGGTTTCGGTGGTAAGAAGAGGGGTGTCGCCACAGCAGACGATTGTTTCGCCCTCAAGCTTATCGAGAACTGGGGCCGCCATCATAACAGCGTGGCCAGTTCCTTTTTGTTCTAACTGCCAAACGACTTCACATTCATCTTTGACAATCTTTTCGCTGGTTTTGCCACCAAAGCCAACAACGGCGACAAGCTTCTTGAATCCAAGAGGCTTCAAAGCATTGATGACATACTTAACGAGAGGCTGGCCAAGGATAGGGAAAGAGACCTTAGAGATGTCGTCTCTCTTGCTCTTCATTCTGGTGCCTTTGCCGGCCGCCAATATAATTGCGTACTTTTCCATAACGGAACTCCTTATTTCATGGTCTTGGTCACACGGACAATATAACCACGGTTCTTAAATAACTTCGCTTGTTCTTTAACGAATTTAGCGTCTTTGGATAATCCAAAGCAGGCGGATCCGCTTCCAGTCATTGCGGCAACTGGGAATCCGGCCTCCTTTAAAGAGTCTACGACTTTCTTAACCTCAGGCAAAACAGATGCTGCCGGTGGGTATAAGTCGTTGCCTGTGGATTTGCCAATGAGTTCAAGGTCGTCTTTGGCTAATCCTTCGAGGACTTTCTCGGTGTCTGCGTTCTCTTTTTCAAATTCATCGCAGATTTCAAATATCGCGCCTGTGCTTAAGCCCGTTTTAGGTTTGACAATAAGACAGTGATATTGGGTTTTAACAGGGATTTGCTGTAGATTTTCACCTAAAGAGGTAGCTATTGCAGGCTTTGTATGAAGGAAGAACGGAACGTCTGCCCCAAGGCTTAAAGCGATGCGGTTGATGGTCTCTGGGTCGGTCTTGATCTTAAGAAGCGAGATAAGGCTTTCGATGACCGCAGCGGCATTAGAAGACCCTCCGCCTAAGCCAGCGGCAAAAGGAATCTCCTTGTGGATGTTGATGTTGAAGTTATCTTTGAAGCCAAATTCTTTTCTCATGGCTTCGACAGCTTTTGTGCAAAGGTTATGACGAAGATTGGCGAGACCGATATCATCACAAGTGATGAACGTATCGAAAGCGCCTGGACGCTTCTCGATTTCGATGACATCGTGAAGCTCAACAGGGATCATGACGGTCTCAAGATTGTGGTAGCCGTCTTCTCTTTCGTTTAGAACCTTGAGCGAGAGATTGATCTTCGCATAGGACTTAACTATTTGGTGGGATTTCTCAAATAACATAATTGTGGAATAACACGATTTTACTAGTTTGATTTCTTAAATCAACTAATAGCCTTTAGGAGGCTTAAATATCCTTCCAAAGAAATCTCCTGAGGCCTTAGATTTGGCTTGATCCCGGCCTTCTCCAAAACCTCTTTGGCTTTTGCAGAATCTTTTAAGTGCTGGGTGAGGTTGTTATAGACGGTTTTCCTTTTGTGGAGGAAGAGAGAAGACGCCAAAGAATAGAGCTTATTGGCCTCTTCGAGGTTGTCGTTTTTGATCTTCAAAACGAAGACGCTGGAATCCACGTGAGGCGCAGGCGCGAAGGAAGTTCTAGGAACGTTGAATCCCTTAATGAAATCAGCACGATATTTGATGAGCAGTCCTAATGGACTGTAATCTTCGCTCCCTTGAGGAGCTTTCAGTCTAGAAACGACTTCTTTCTGAACCATAAAGACGCCGGTTTTAAGGTTCTTTGCAGTTAGCAAAACCCTCTCGAGGATTGCGCTTGTGATGTAGTAAGGAAGGTTGCTGATGATCTTCGTGTATTTTTCGTAATCCCATTTCATGGCGTTGCCAACCATTGGGCTTACGGTCTTTGAATTGGCGTAATCTTCCTTTAGTTTCTGAACTAAACCTTCATCGATGTCGATTAAGTCTGCCTTAGCGGTGCTCTGTTCGATGAAATACGAAAGCGATCCAGCACCAGAGCCGATTTCCAAAACGGTGTCCGACTCGTCGATAGTGGCTAAATCGACAATCTTCTTTGCTGCGTCGGCATCAATAAGGAAGTTCTGGCCAACTTCGTGTTTCGCTAAAAGCTTGTACTCAGCGATTTTTTCAAAATATTGTTCTTCATTCATTGCCAAGAGCCTCCTCTAAATCTTTTCTATCTAGTCCTAAAGCCTGGAGTCTTTTCAAAAGGGTCTTCCCATTAACCTGATCAACGTGAAGTTTGTTCTCAAGGACCTTTCTTTTGGCAGATGAATCGTTGCCGCCAGCAAGACCAAGCTCAAACAAATCGTTCATAGTCAAATTTGAAGATTTCTTTTCCTTGGTTTCGAGCATTAAATGGTCCAAAGCTTCCATGATCGTAGCCTTATCAGATTCCGCCACACCCACTTTATGCTTTTTTATGGCTTTTTCTTTTGGGATGAATGCGTTAAAGAGCCCAGCAATCTCGGTGTTTAAGATGTCTCTAATCCTCTTTCCAGGAGCATCAGGGTCAGTTAAAACAACAATCGTCCTTGTCTTAGACAAGGCTCTTATGTACTCGATAGTTTCACGTGAAACCTCGGAACCATTAGTAGTAACAATGTCTGCATCCAAAAAAGATTGGAGCAAATCCTTATCCATTTTGCCCTCAACGACTATGACATTCGGATATTTTACTTTCATTTGTAGTGAAATAAGGCCTTAAAGTTATTTTCGACAGCAAATTCCATCTCTTTTTCTGAAATCCCACGCAAATCGGCCATTGTTTGGAGGATTTCTTTGATGTGTGATGGCTCATTCTTTTTTCCGCGATATGGAACGGGTGTTAGGTATGGTGAGTCGGTTTCAGTGAGGATCCTGTCTATTGGACACTTTTTCACATTTTTTTTAGGCTCAACAGCATTCTTATAAGTGATAGGTCCATCGAATCCGAAGTAGCAACCAAGCTTCGCAAAGCGTTCTAACATCTCTGTGGAACCGCTATAGCAATGGAGAACGCAACCGGCTTTGGTTGGGTGCTCTTTTAGGATGGTATATGTGTCTTCGCTCGCATCTCTAGCGTGTATCGAAAGAGGTAAATTGAGTTCGTTTGCTAGTTCGATCTGCTTAATGAACCAAGCCTTCTGGTTATCGTGGTCTTTTTGTTCCTTAAACCAATGGTAATCGAGACCGATTTCCCCTATTGCGATTACCTTTTCGTCTCTTGCGAGTTTCTTAATCTCTTCTAAAGCATCATCGCTAATGCCTTCGAGGTTCTCCGGATGAAAACCAACAGCTGCGTAGATTCCATCATACTCGTGTGCGATTTGGATGGCTTTCTTGGAACTTTCTAAGTCCCAGCCAATGCAAACCATTAAAGAAACGCCTGCTTCTTTGGCATTCTTAATTACTTCAGCCCTCTTATCGAAGAGGTCGTCATCATTTAAATGGCAATGTGAGTCGAGCATTCTATTTTCCTACGCAGAATCTTGAGAAGATCTCGTCAGTTAAATCAAGCGTGGCACCCTCTCCTAAAAGCTCTCTAGCTCCGTTATAGGCCGCCATTAAATTAACCGACACCAAATCGATTGGCGCCTGCTTTAAAGCGTCTTCTTTAGCTTTAGCCAAATGTTCATCAATACTCATCAATAAACCGAGCTGGCGGGCACTAGAAAGCGACGGTGAGGTGAACGCCTCATCAGACAAACCAAGCTCTTCATAAATCTTATCTAAGAGAGGCTTAATGTCTTTGTTGATCGCGCTGATATAGAGCTTATCTTTATCGGTGTTTTTGATGAGGTCGCTCTTGTTATAGACGGTGATCAAAATCTTGTCTTTGGCGAGCTCTCTAATTCTTAAATCCTCAGGAGATTCGCCTTTTTCAGCATCTATAACGTGAATAATGAGATCGGCTTTGGTAATCGATTCTTCGCTTTTGGCTATGCCAAGGGCTTCAATCTTGTCGGCGTTGTTTCTAATGCCGGCAGTATCTAATAAATGAAGCGAGATCCCTTTAACTGAAACATCTCCTTCAACAACGTCGCGGGTCGTTCCAGGAATATCAGAGACGATGGCTTTTTCTTCGTTCATCAAAGCGTTCAAAAGTGATGATTTTCCAACGTTTGGTTCGCCAACAATCGCGACCTTTAAGCCTTCTTTGACGATCTTTCCTTCCTTGCCACCTTTGATGAGGTCTGCGATGGTGTTTCTGATCTCGTTTATATGCTCAACAATGGTCTTTTCGTTAATCTCTTCGATATCCTCATATTCAGGGAAGTCGATATTAACCTCTAGCAAAGCTAGAAGGTCGGCAATTTGCTTCTTTAGAGGGTCAACAAGCTTACTTGTTTCTCCGCTTAAGGACATTAAGTTAAGGTTCTTAGATTCAGCGGTTGTTGCGTTAATCAAATCATTAACGGATTCAGCCTCAATAAGGTCCATTTTCCCGTTATAGAAAGCACGGGAAGAGAATTCTCCACGTGTTGCGTATTTGGCGCCTCTTTTGATATAGGCTTCGATGATCTGATTAGCGATGAGCATCGAGCCATGGCAGGAGATCTCAACGATATCTTCGCCGGTAAAGGTGTTTGGTCCTTTAAAAGCCATAACCAAAACCAAGTCTATAGGCTGACCATTATCGCTCATGGTGCCGTAATAGATTTCTCTTTTGGTTGTGCCACTGACCTTCTTGCTGAAGATCTGGTCTGTCATCTCAAAAGCCCCGTCTCCAGAGACTCTGATGAGGGCTAGCGCTCCTTTGAGCGGCGGTGTTGCTAAGGCGATGATTACGTTATTCACAAACAAATTATACCTTTGTTAAAAGGTAAAATGGTGTTTTCGTTCCAAAATCGTAGTTAATGGCAGTTTTGCTTACTTTTTCAGGGCTAAAAAATAAAAATTTAAGCAGGATTTGCTGATGATTTTCAAAAAAAGCAGGTCTTTTTCAACCTGCTTAATTATTAGTCGACGTATTTGATTGTGACGGCTCTGTCGTGGCCTTCGCCGCTTGATTCGGTTTTGATGTGGCTCATTCCGTTGAGGGTGTTGTGGATGATTCTTCTCTCATCGGCGGTCATTGGATCAAGCTTGACGCTGACTTTAGTCTTGATGACTTCGCGAGCGGTCTTTTTGGCAACCCACTGGAGACGATCGTATTTGTCTTCTTTGTATCCGCCGACATCAAGAAGGATCCTGTATCTGTGACGGAACTTGTTGCTGACAGCGAGTCTTGCGAGTTCGTTGAGAGCTTGGAGAGTACGTCCACCCTTACCAATAAGGATTGGGTTTCTCTCGGAGTTGATGTTGACGTGGATGATGTCTTCATCGATGGTGGAAGAGGTTTCGGCTTCAACGCCCATTCCGCCAAGAGCGGTCTTGAGATATTCCTCAGCGAAGGCGGCGGCATCATCGATATCATAGATTTCGATGGTGGCTTCCTTGCCGATTCCGAATAAGCCTTTCTTTTCTTCGATGACTTTGTAGATCAATTGCTCGGCCGGAATGTTAACGGCTTTGCTGGCGGCCTGAACGGCTTCTTCAACAGTTTTACTGGTGAAATGTTTCATTTATGTGGTCCTCCTAACGATCTTTTTTACGACGCATGATGAGCTGGATGATCGCGGTCTGAGCCATAGCGACGAGACCACCAATCGTCCAATAGACGCCCATAGCGGCAGGGAGCGAGAAGCCAAGGATGATGGTGAAGATTAACATGAACCAAGAGACCATCTTTTGGGTTCTAGCTGTTTTATCAGCGGCAGGGTTGGCCGAGGTTTTGGAAAGTTTTTTGTTTCTGGCAGCATTGATCCATTGTGGCAACTTCATTGCACAGAACTGGGTCGCAGCCATGAGAACAAAGAGAACGCCAGCAGTCCACCAACCGGTGGTGTTTGCATACCAGGTTCCCGAGAAGTTAGAGAGAACAGAAGAAAGAGGATCGCTCAATCTAAGATTTAAGACTTCACCACTAGAAAGGGCGGCTGATCCTTGGAGAGCTCCCCAAACAGAAACGAAGACAGGGAATTGAACGATGATGGCTAAGATAGAGGAAAGAGGATTGACCTTATTTCTTCTATAAAGGGCCATGGTTTCCTGAGAAACCCTAGCTTGTTCGGCTTGGTTGGTGTTGGAGTTAGGATATTTCGCCTGGATCTTCGCAATTTGTGGCTGCAAAGCAGTCATCTTTTGTTGATCAAGGGTGCTCTTGAAGGTCAATAAGACGACCAACAATCTCACGATTATCGTGGTAAGGACGAGAGCCCAAATCTGACCAACACCAGATAAGCCTGGGTCGAATGCATTACTAAGGGTATCAACTAAGCAAGCGACAGGATAGACGATCAAGCCTTCGAGGAAGCCGTGCGACCAAGCTTCTCCCCAGGAAATCGATTCCATTTTGACCTGCCAGTTGTTGGAAGCGCCATAGTGGCCATAGCTTCCTTCTTTGGTGGTGATGCAGGTACGAACATTGTTGGTAAGAGAGATGAATCCACCTTTATAAGATGCGGTGAAGTCGGCGTTTGGAACGCTGGCAGAACCGCTTCCTGGTTTGGCAGTATCAATTTCTTTTTGGATTTCTTCAGTCCATTTGTCCCAGTTACCGAAGTCGAATTTAATGGTTGTGTTTCCAGATTCGGCATCAAAGGTTTTGGTGATGAATTTGAGGTAACCGTAATTTCTAAGGATGCTGTCCTCAGTGATGGTGACACCTTCTTCATTTCCAACACAATCAGCTACGCTGAATGGGTTGATTTTGGCGGCGGTTAAAGACGCTTCGGTGATGGTGATGCCGTCTGCTTTTGCTGCTGAAATAGCGGCCTCCAAAAGTTTCTGGTCCATCTTTTTGAAATACTCATAAGAAGGAATGGAAATCTTCTTTTCGACCGCGCTTTTTATGATATTGTTCGTTAAAAAATCTGCTTTTTTGGCAGCGTAATAACCATTTTCGTCGACAGGGATGTACGCCCAAAGATTCTCATTGCCTTGTTCTTTTAAAGGCTGGAATGAAAGATCTGGGGTTCTATATTCCTCAGGAACAGAAGATTCCCCATCAACATAAACGGTAACGCCTTGGTCGTAAGGGTAAGCGATGCGCGCTTTTTCGATGTCTGAGCAGAAATTCGAAACACAGCCTGAAAGCATCAAGGTCCCTGCAGCAAGGCCAAGCGCTCCAAGCAATTTAACTTTCGTGCGTTTATTCAAGGTTTTATTCTCCGATGTTTTTTATGGCATCGATGAGTTCTAGCTTTTCTTTTTCAAAATCCGCAGTGTCGTATGTGGCACGCGCCACAATCACGATATCAACCGGGCGACTCAGGTCGAAGCCTTGGCCGATCATGTATCTGATCTGCCTCTTAATTTTGTTGCGGGTAACCGCATGTCCATTTCTTTTGCTAACGGATATCCCAATTCGGGCCTCTCCGCTTTCTCTTACACGAGAATTGATTAGGAAATGCGGCGTTCTGACACGCCTGGATGAACCGATAATTTCGGAAAACTCTTCATATTTGAGAATTCTGTTCTCTTTTTTCATTAGGCGTTCTTAAAAACAAAAAGGAAAATTAGGCAGCGATTCTTGCTCTGCCTTTGGCGCGACGACGGGCTAAGACTTTACGGCCATTGTGGGTGGACATTCTGGCACGGAATCCAGCTTCATTAGCGTGTTTGATTTTAGATGGTTGGTATGTTTTTTTCATGTACTTTTCCTCCGAGGTTCACTTACGTGCTAAGAGATTATAAGTTTTACTACTTAGTAAAACAATAAAAGAATTATAGACCTCTCTCGCGTGCGTGTTTCCTTATTAATAGGTTGCGGTGACTCAAAAATACCCAAAATTATTGGAAACAGTCCATCCATTTACATTTTTTGAATAAGTTAACAACAGTCTTTGGAATAAGGGAAATTTAAAGGTTACAAAAGCAAAAAATTAGTACTTTTAAAATGACGATATTTGATCACGCTTTTCAACAAAACGTTATATTTCTGAGTGTGGTTTATGTGGTTATTTCAAGAATCATTAGGCTAGGGCTTACCTTTGGCGAAAAAGTAATTGTTGATAGGTGTTTTAACTACATGGTTGTCCACAATTTTAAATTCTTTTACATTTTATGAACAAGTTTTCCACAATAAATACGGTGTATAAACTAAAAAGTAAGGTCTTTACCGAGTGTTTTTCCTCAAAAAAGTGTTGATAAGTCAATTTCAAGTATAAAAAAGATGGTTCTTTATTTATGAAATGTGGTAAATTTTTCGTACAAATTTCCTATGGAACTAACAATCAGTGAACTCACCGCTCTTTGGGACCGCACTTTGAGCAAAATTAAGACCAAACTCGCAGACAACATTGTCTACGATTCTTTTTTTGCCGAGAGCTACATCCACTCCATTGAAGGAAACAAAATCATCGTAGTTGTGAATAGCGGTTTAGCCGCCACAATCATCAAGATGAAATACATCGATATCGTTAATTCTTCGATCAATGAAGTTACCGGTAGCGACTTCGAATTGTCTTTCGTAATTGCAAGTGATTTGAAGACAATTAATGAAAAAAAGCCTGCAAAACCTGAATATTTTTCAGATTCTGTACTCAATCCAAACTACACTTTCCAGACATTCGTCTCTGGTCAATCTAACCTCGAAGCCTTCCAAGCTTCCTTGATGATCAGCCAAAACCCAGGAAGTCTTTATAACCCTCTTTATTTATATGGAGATAGTGGTTTAGGAAAGACCCACCTTCTCCACGCGATTGGCAACGCGATTAAAGAGAAGTTCCCAAATAAGAGGGTTCTCTATGTTCACGCCCAGGAATTCCTTGATGAGTATGTGAAATACGTCAAAGGCGATAAGGAAGGTATGTCGATTGTTGATTGGTTTAAGAACTCAGTCGATGTTCTTCTCGTCGATGATGTCCAATTCCTATCTAATAAGAAAGCAACAGAGGAGACTTTCTTCTCTATTTACAACCACTTCTACTCAATGAATAAGCAGATCGCCCTCACAAGCGATCAACCACCGGCGAAACTCCAGGATCTCGATGAAAGATTGAGAACCAGATTCACCCAAGGCTTACCTTTATCTATTAATAC
>CADCDV010000002.1 GCA_902800255.1 uncultured Erysipelotrichaceae bacterium
CTTCGGTTCCATCCTTGTCGGATTCATCCTCGGTTATGGAATCGTTTGGCTTATCGTCCTTATCTGCAGAAAGCTTACTCGTGGCGCGACCAGCCGTTTCTTCAAGAGAGGCCAGGTCGTTGCTAGCGCTCTTATGTCTTTAGCCCACGGCCTTCAAGACGGCGCCAAGTTCCTTGGTGTCTTCATGGTTATCGCCGTCATGCTTACGGTTGGCGGAGCGGGATATGTCCCAGCTGATTTCAACGCCATGCAGGGCATGTGGTGGATCGTTCTTCCTGTCGCAGCCGTCATCTTCGGCGGCACCCTCATGGGTGGAAAATCCATCATCAAAACGATGGGCTCCGGAATGGCTAAACTTCATAAATATCAGGGATTTGCCACGGATATTGCAGCTGGCGTTGGTTTAATTGCCGCTACAGTGTTCGGCCTTCCTATCTCTAGCGGCACCATCAAAGCGACCGCTATTTTGGGTGTTGGAGCCCAACGCAATCCTCGCCGCGTTAGGTGGGGGAAAGCTGGCCAGATGGTTCTCTCATGGATCGCTATTTTCCCTGGTACGGCCATAATCGGATTTGGTTTGACCGCTCTCTTCGCGGCCATCTTCCATTAAACAAAGGAGTAACAAAATGGCAAAAAAAGCTCAGTCCAATTACTACTTCGACTCATTCCCAGAACTTGCTCATTTCTCAGTTGAATGTGGTGAGCACATTCTTGAATTCATGAAGAATTTCGATCATGAGAAACTTTGGGAAATCAAAACTTCCGTCCATGAGATCGAGCACGCCGCAGACAAGAAAAAGCATGCAACAACCGAAAAGCTCATGGAGGAATTCATCACCCCAATCGATAGAGAAGACATCCTATCCCTTCTTACCATGATCGATGACATCACCGACGCTGTTGAAGAGCTATCTCTTAAGCTCTATCTATATGACTTCAAAGAGCTTCCACCTGATGCTATACCATTTATGGAACTCACCCTTAAGTCGCTTAGGGCCACCGAAGAAGCTCTTAAATGCTTCCCTCACTTCCTTGACAAAGACATCATCTTCCCAGTTCTCAAGAACGTCATCCGTTTAGAGGAAGATAGCGATACTGAATACATCAGCGATGTATCCGCACTCTATCGCCGTACAGATCTTGATGCCTTGACCATCTACAAATACGAAGCCTTCTATACGATGCTTGAAGAGATGTCCGATAAGTGTCGTGAGGTCTGCCGTTTCGTTCAGACAATCATCTACAAGAACATCTAAAAATCGAATGAAAAACGCCCCTAACATTGTTTAGGGGCTTTTTGTTGCGCTCTACCCTTTCGCAGTTCACAATAATAAAGAAGACTTGCTTAGCAAGCAGCTTGAATCACTGGTAGTAAATATGAATCGTTTTTTACGTTGGATTAACGTCCAAGCATATAAACACAATGGGCAACTTCACCGCCAATGGAGCCCAGCTTATTTAGCTGAGGAAACCGACGAGTATTGGGCTTTATGCTCCAAATCCTCTTTGGTGACCGAATGCGATGGGCGTCGCTGGATGACCAATGAGCATGCCGTTTTCATTCTCTTCAAGAAGAAGTGGACCAATGTCATCGCGATGAAGAAGGCGAATGGTTATTGCTACTATGCAAACATCGCTAGCCCAACCATCCTTGATCAAGGCTTCCTCCGTTATATCGATTACGATCTCGATTTGAAACTCTTCCCTGACAAAGCCATCAAGGTTCTTGATGAGCAAGAATTTGAGCACCATGCTGTCCTTTATGGTTATTCCGCTGACCTCAAGGCCGTTATCAAGAAAGCCGCTAAAGACATCCATTCATTGATGGAAGGCAAAAAGTTCCCATTCATTGATTCTGAAATCAGAAGAATCTACCAAAAATTCGTCGACCAGACTGGACCATTTATCGAGTCCTATCAGCCAAAGAACAAATAGTTACTATTTGGCTTAATCTTTAAAACCGAAAAAAAGAGCATATAATTTCTTCGCTCTGAGGTATCGGGCATGAAATTCACTTTTACATCTAATTCAAAGGAACAAACAAGAAAACTAGGCGCGGTCATCGCTCCTCTTTTCGTTCCTGCCGATGTTGTTTTGCTTGAAGGTGATTTAGGTGCTGGCAAGACCACCCTTGTTGGAGGGGTTGCCGAAGCCCTTAAGGTTAATGAGGACGTTATCTCCCCAACCTTCAACATCATGAAGTGCTATTTCAAAGGAACCCTTCCTCTTTACCACATTGATGCATATCGCCTTGAAGGACAGAACATCGAACTTGGCTTAGAAGAATTCATCGAAGGCAATGGAGTCACCTTCATTGAGTGGCCTCAATACATTGAGCCTCTTTGGCCAGATGAATATCTTGTTATTTCTTTAAGCCACAAAGGTGGAGATGCCCGTGAAATCACTATCGAGAGCAACTGCCCACGTTTAGACAAAATCGTCGAAGCAGTTAAGGAGGCATTCTAATGGTTTCCTTGCTTTTAGATACCAGCAACACCAACCTCTCAATCGGTTTGGCTAAAGATCACAAAGTCATCGACCAAGTGACTTATGAGGCTTGGCAGAAGCAATCCGAATTCTTAGTCAATGAGCTTGATATCCTTCTCAAGAAAAACAACCTCACGAGAAACGATATCGAGAAAGTCATCGCTGCAAAAGGACCTGGCTCATACACCGGAGTCCGTATCGCTTTGACCGTCGCAAAGGTCTCTGCGTTTGCTTTGAACGTTCCTCTCTATCTCGTCTCAAGCCTTGAAGCTTTGAAGGATGAGAACGAACCATCGATTTGTCTCATGAACGCCAGAAGCAAGAGATCCTATATGGGCGTTTATGACAAAGAAAACATCATCCTCGAAGACAAAATCGCCGACAATTCCGCGGTGCTTTCATATATTAGCGAGCATCCAGAGTACAAAGTCTGTGGCGATGTTGCCTATCTTGGCTTAGAAGCAAAACCAACTAAGAACCTCGAGATTCTTGCGAGAAGCGACATTGAGAGAAACCTTGTAAAAGACCCTGTCGCTGCTAAGCCTGTTTACCTAAAGGACCTCTACTAGAATGAAGCCAATCGAGATTCACAAAAGCAAGGAGAGCGAGCTTCAGGCAATCGCAATGCTTGAGGCGGCTTGCTTCCATGATCCTTGGCCATTAGAGCAGGTCGTCTATGAATGGAAAGAGAATCCTACCGCCAATCTCTATAGCGCGGTGATCGATGATGAAGTGGTGGGCTACATCGACTTCTTCATTACCTTCGACAGCGCTTCAATCGCAAGGATCTGCGTGGCTAACGAATACCGTAGAAACGGCATTGCCAAAGCCCTCATCGACAAGATGGTCGATGTTTGCAAAAAGCAAGAAGAGCCAGTCGACAATATCACCCTCGAAGTCAGAGAATCCAATGAAGCGGCTATCAAGCTCTACGAGAAGAATGGATTTGAATATATCACGAGAAAGAAAATGTATTATTCCGATGGTGAAGACGCCATTTACATGGTGAGGTGCATTATATGACGAGAATATTAGCAATCGAATCAAGCTGCGATGAGACCGCAGTTGCCATCACCGAAGATGGCAAGCTTCTTTGCAACGTCATCTCTTCCCAAGTCGCCGTCCATGCCAAGTATGGCGGAGTCATGCCAGAGATCGCCTCAAGGCTCCATTGCGAGAACATCGATGTTTGCCTCAAAGAGGCATTAGAGCAATCCGGCCTCAAGTTCGAGGATATGGACGCCATCGCCGTCACTAGAGGCCCAGGCCTAATTGGCTGCCTCCATGTTGGTCTACAAGCCGCCAAGACAATCGCTGCTTTGTATAACAAGCCACTCATCCCAGTTCATCACCTTTGCGGACACATCTACGCGAATGAATACGCCGGTGAATTCAAGTTCCCAATGCTTTGCGTGGTCGTTAGCGGTGGTAACACCGAGCTCGTTCTCATGAAAGATCATCTCGACTTTGAGATTATCGGCGAGACCAAAGACGATGCGGTCGGTGAGTGTTATGACAAGGTCGCTAGAGTCCTTGGCTTCCCTTACCCAGGCGGACTCCCAATCGACCAGCATTCAAAGCTTGGCAAACATACCTATAACCTTCCAAAGCCTTTGGCCCATGAAGGCTCATATGATTTCTCCTACTCTGGCCTTAAGACCAGCGTCATCAATCTTGTGAATCAGCTCAAGATGAAAGGCGAGGAAATCAGAGTCGCGAATAGCTATCTCCGTGAGCAGATGGCCCTTCGCTTAAAGAACACCGACATTGAGTTAATCATCCCGCCTCTTTGGTGCACGACGGATAACGCCGCGATGATCGCCAAGGTCGCTGAGAGATTATACAAAGAGAAACTATTCGCCCCGCTTACCCTTGGGGTGGATCCAAACTGGAAGATCAGCGATTTCAGAAAATTTGAGTAGGATTTGCAGGGTATTTTGAACAAATTTGTTGCAATTAATCTAATTAATTGAATACTAGAAAGCGATAGAGGAGCTAAATATGCAGAAAAAAGCCATCAGCGTAAAACAGTTATACGCTATGCCAATCGATGAATTGGCAAAACTCGAAACAGTCACCGTCCAAGGATGGATCAGGACTAACCGTAACAGCGGCAACGTCGGTTTCATTCACCTTCACGATGGAACTTGCTTCAAAAACATTCAGGTCGTCTATTCTGCTAATAGCCCTTTCTTTGCTGAAGTCTCTAAATACCCATTCGGCGCTGCCGTGAGATTCGAAGGCAAACCAGTTGCCACTCCAAATCTCCCTCAGCCATTTGAGATTCAGGCCACTTCCGCCGAACTCTTAGGCGATGTTGCCCCTGATTACCCTCTCCAGAAAAAGAAGACTTCATTCGAATTCCTTCGCGAAGAAGCTTATCTCCGTCCAAGGACCAACACCTTCGACGCCGTCTTCAGGGTCAGAAGCGTTCTTGCCATGGCCGTCCATACCTTCTTCCAGGAGAGAGGCTTCGTTTATGTCCACACTCCAGAAATCACCGGCAACGATGCCGAAGGAGCAGGTTCCGTCTTCACCGTCATCACTGACGCCAAAGACCCAATCAATGACTTCTATGGTCGTCGCGCTTCCTTGACTGTCTCCGGACAGCTCCACGTTGAAGCGTTCGCCCTTGCTTTCAAAGATGTTTACACCTTTGGTCCAACCTTCCGCGCCGAGAAATCAAACACCACGCGTCACGCCAGCGAATTCTGGATGATTGAGCCAGAGCTTGCTTTCGCTGATCTTGATGACGATATGGAATGCATCGAATCCTGCATCAAGTTCTGCATCAAGTATGTCCTTGAGCACTGCCCAGATGAGATGGATTTCTTCAACAAATGGATCGACAAAGGCGTTCTCGACAAACTCCACAAAGTCCTCCAAGCCGACTTCCGTAAGATGGAATATACCGAAGGTATCGCTCTCCTCCAGAAAGCCGTTGCCGAAGGACATAAGTTCGCGAACAACAAGATTGAGTGGGGCATGGACTTACAGAGTGAGCACGAAAGATATCTCACCGAAGAAATCGTCGGTGGACCTGTCTTCTTATACAACTATCCAAAAGAGATCAAAGCCTTCTATATGAAAGAAAACGATGACGGAAAGACCGTTGCTGCGGTTGATCTTCTCGTTCCAGGAGAAGGCGAGATCGTCGGTGGTTCCCAGCGTGAAGAACGTTACGACGTTCTCAAAGCCAAGATGGACAAGATTGGCAACACCAATGGTCTTGAATGGTATCTCAACCTTAGAAAATATGGTGGCTGCGTCCATAGTGGTTTCGGAATCGGCTTCGACCGACTCCTTATGTACATCACCGGCATGGCCAACATCCGTGACACTGAACCTTACCCACGCACCTCGAATGCGTTAAAGTATTAAAGATGGATATGAACGTCAAAGCACCTCTCACACCAGAGGAGAAAAAACAAAAATCCAAGAATCGCATCTTCGGTTTGATGATCATCTTGGACGTTGTTTTGGCGTTGCTTATTATCTACGAGATCGTTGACTTATTCGTCTTCTGATTATCTCTTATCAGTACTTGATTGGGCGTCCTGAACTGGGGCGTCCTTTTTATCATTAAAGTAGTTGAAGTCCTCTAAGCTTTTCTCAAAGACGGTGTGGCTTCTTCTCTCGAGCATGATGGCGCGGGAAACATAAGCCTGGATGACGATGAGGTAATAGATGATGGCAGTGACCCAAAGAGGAACGAGGATGTAGGCTCCCCAGTATTCGGCAACGAAGTGTGGCTCGTTAAGAAGCGGTGGCCATCTACGGAGTAAGTTGAGTCCCCAGAACTCGGCATAGTTCTCTGGGTTAGCCCAATCCCAAGTGTAGAGAAGGCTTGAGAAGTGACCAAAGTAATCTTCTGCCCAGATTCCGCTGGCGAATGAATAGACAAGATACATAAGGAGAGAAACGGCCAAGATGATGAAAGGAGGAATGGCTTGCTTGAAGAAGAGTCTGTTGTTCTTCGCGGCGCCATATTTCTTTAACTGCTCTGGCGTGGTGATGACTCTACTCGTCACGGCCTCATGGATTTCATAATCTATCCTTCTAGAGAAGCTCTTGGAGATGGTTCTCATAAGGACGCCGATAAGACCAAGGATGAGGAAGATGATAAGGAAAACGATGAGAAGGATGAAAAGCAATCTCTTATCGTTTTCGCTGAGGGCAAATTCAACTAAGGTTCTCATTGTTTGTCATCTCCTTCCGTAGGAGTGATTTCGATCATCTTGCTTGGGTCAGTCTCTTGAGCTGGCTCGGTGTAAGGGATCTGTTCTGCGTTTGGATATGGGTATGGAGGCTGTTGCTGAGGGATGCTTTCGTATGGCTGCTGTTGCGGAATGCCATTGTTATATGGCTGTTGTGGGATTCCATTGCCATAAGGTTGTTGCGGATATCCTTGAGGATAGCCTTGGAAAGGAGGCAGGTTTTGCTGTGGATTTTGTGGCATTTGCCCGTTTGGCGGGACTTGCGAGCCTGGCTGATAGTAGTTCTGCTGGATGTAGACCTGCGATGGGCCAGCTGGTTGCTGAGGTTGAGCAGGGGCAGGGTTCTCTGGCTCGGTTTTTCTGCGGAGCTCTTCGGCTTTGATCTTTTCGACTTGCTCATCTTCAGGAAGCGGAGCAAAGAAAGAATCGCCTTTGAAGAAACGGATGCAGCCTTTGAAGAACATGACGATCCAAACGAAGATCATCACGATTCCAACCAAAAGCAAACCGGCTAGAAGAATCGGCAGTAAGAGTATGTAAACTAGGCCTAAGCCAAATTCGCGTAAGAATTTCATGAGTTCATTGTACCCTTTTTGTTTACAAATATTGAAACAAAACTAGTTAAAGAAATCGATATAAAAAAGATAGAGGCGAGTGAGATTCCGCTTTGTTCAGGGAAATGGGAGTTTAGCAAAGCGAAGAGGAAAAGGGAGGCGAGGAGCAAAACTCCGCCGAGAACATAGATCCAAAGCGGCTTTTTCTCAAAGAGAACGCTGGCCCCAACAAATGAGAAATAAATTCCGAAGACCATGAAGACATAGCACATATGGATCTCGATGAAAGCGAACGCCAAAGTGAGGCCGCCGAAAAGGATTCCTAAGCTTGGGCTGATGAACCTTTCGACAGGGAAACTGAAAGCCTCTTTCGAGAACTTGTTCAAAACACCTTCGATGATGAAGAAGCTTAGGATGGTTTCAGCGATTGAATAAGTAACAATGAACGCTGGGATGATTGTGTTCGTTTTGAGGTTAAGGATTGCCATCAAAGTGTCGATGATGTTGACGCCTGTGGTTAGAAGAAGAATTCCGAAAGCGCCAAGATTCAGAAGAACCTGAACAAGGGAAGTCAAAATGATCAAGAATTGCGAAGGGATTTTCTTGTCGCGAAGTAAGCCATAGAAGCTTCCGGACACGATGCTTGGAATGACGACAAATAAAGTGTCGCCCCAGTTGAAGAAGGTGAGGCCAAGACATAAGGCTGAAGAACCAACGACATAAGCGGCTAGATATTTGTTCTCTGTGTAATAGGAAGCGACCGCGCTCACTAGAGGAAGGAACAGTCCAAGAATGAGACTAGAAAAAGGAACGAGGGCGAGGATTAAAGAGAAAGCCCCCATGATCGCGGCAAAGATACCCAAAAGGGCAAGATTACCGATCGGAGTGTCCTGTTTCTTGAACAACTTCATGCTTTTATTATCTTCTTTAATTAAGTTAAAGAAAATACCCTCGAAGACCTAGAAGGTAAACATACTGAATGGTATAATTTAACTACGTTAATATATGGACTACGAATCGCTTTTGAACGATAGGCAATTTGCCGCTGTTAAGACTAATTCCCAATTTGTGAGAATCATTGCAGGCGCGGGCTCTGGAAAGACCCGTGTTCTTACTTATCGCATCTCATATCTCATTAGTCATTATCATGTTGATCCTGCCAGGATCCTCGCCATCACTTTCACCAACAAAGCCGCCCAGGAGATGGGCGACAGAGCATCAAAACTCGTCTATGAACTTTTAGGCGAATACCCGCCTCTTCATATCTCTACTTTCCACAGTTTCTGCTCAAGATTCCTAAGAATCGAGCACGAGGCTTTTGGTTATCCAACAAGCTTCACCATCTATGATGAAGATGACCAGAAGAGGGTTGTTAGAAATGCCGCTGCCGAGTTCGGCCACAAGAAAGGTGACGAGGTCGTGAAGAAGGCTTTCGAATACATCCGCAAGAAGAAAGCCAAAGGCCTCTATCCTTATGACATCACCATCAAATTTGAGACCTTCAAAGACGAAAAAGAATGCCTCAAGATCTATACCCGCTACGAGGAAATGAAGACCTCGTTCTGCGCCCTTGATTTCGATGACCTTCTCCTCAAAACAATCTGGATTCTCGATACTCAACCAGACATTCAGGAGAAGTGGTCACATCGTTTTGACCACATACTTGTCGATGAGTTCCAAGACACGAACGATGTTCAGTATGCTCTCATCAAGCTCCTCATGAACAAGAACACCTCTTTATATGTTGTCGGTGATCCAGACCAGACCATCTACACCTGGAGAAACGCCAACATGAAAATCATTATGGATTTCGAGAAGAACTTCCCTAATGTTGAGACCGTTATCCTTAATGAGAACTACCGTTCAACCAAAACCATCCTTAATGCTGCGAACCTTCTTATCGCCAAGAACAGGAATAGAGTTCCAAAAGATCTCTTCAGCAATCTAGGAGACGGTAAAGCCATCGAGGTCAACAACCTCCCAAGCGCTGAAGAAGAAGCTTCTTGGGTCGCTGGCAAAATCGCTGACATTGCTAGAAAGCAAATAGGTGATGACGGCGAAAAGGTTTATGAGAATATCGCTATTCTCTATCGTTCGTCATATATGACGAGAGCTTTTGAAAGTGCGCTTAAAGACCGTCGAATCCCATATCGTATTTTCGGTGGCGTTCGCTTCTACGAACGTATGGAGGTCAAAGACCTTTTGGCCTACTTCAACCTTTTAACCAATCCTTTGGATAACGTCGCTTTCGAAAGAATCGTCAATGTCCCTAAGCGTGGTGTTGGAGAAACCTCATTAGACAGGATCCGTCAAGAAGCTAAGGACCATGGCCTTTCCGAATATAACTACATTAAGGAAATTCATCTCCACCAAGACGAGACATCGATTCCAAAGAAAGCCATATTGGCCCTCAACTCGATGATCGACATTATGGAAGAAACCAAGGATCAGCTTACCGAAAACCTCGAGGTTTATAGCTCCGTTTTGCAAAAATTCGTGACAAAACTCGATTATTTTTCCTACCTCAAAGAAAACGAAGAGCCAGATGAGGACCGCATTGGCAACGTCAACGCCCTCTTTGATGACATCGATCATTTCATCAAGAAGAACCCTGAAGCGTCCTTTGCCGATTACCTCACAAACGTCTCCTTGCTCTCTGCTCAGGATGACATCAATGGAGGCAACTATGTTTCCCTTATGACCATCCACGTTGCTAAGGGTCTTGAGTTCGATCATGTCTTTGTCATCTGCATGAATGACGGCCAGTTCCCAAGCGAGAGATCGAGAATGGATGAAGGTCGCGATGGAGAAGAAGAGGAAAGACGCCTTGCCTACGTTGCTTTCACAAGAGCCAAGAAAGAACTCTATGCTTCATGCAACAACGGCTACTCGTATCAAACCGATTCACATGCTGTTCCATCCCAATTCTTCAGGGAAGCAGGCTTAGTTGTTCCAAGGAACACCGGATATTTCAGCGACAATCCTTCCTGGGGTTCCCGCCCAAGAAAACCAGCAGGGGCCAAAGGCCATTATAGAGGCGAGTCCGCTTGGTTCTTCAAAGATGAGCCTGCTAGCGATCCATTCGAAAGCGAGAAGCAAGTCAAGAAAGTCGAAGAGCCTGTGGTCACTAATGGCATCACCGATTGGCATGTTGGCGATAAGTGCCACCATGAGAAATTCGGAGATGGTGTTGTCACAGTCGTCATAGACGAGACTATGATTAAAGTAGAATTCGCGGAAGTCGGAACGAAGACCCTTCTTTCCAATCACCACATGCTTACGAGAATCAATTCCAAAGGAGGAGTAGCATGACCTTTGATGAAGCCTCGAAAAGAGTGAAACAACTCACCGAACTCTTAGAGAAGTACAACTACGAGTACTACGTCCTCAATCAATCAAGCGTCTCCGATGCTGAATTTGATCGTCTCATGGGTGAACTCAAAATCCTTGAGACCGAATTCCCAGCTCTCCAAAGCAAGAACTCACCAACCCAGCGTGTTGGCGGTGCTGTTCAATCCGAATTTAAGAAAATCCCTCACAAAAGGCTCATGCTTTCTCTTGGCAACGTCTTTAACGACGATGAGATGAGAGAATTCGATAGACGTCTTAGAGACATCCTCCACGTCGATAAAATCCGCTACATGGGCGAGATGAAGATTGATGGTCTTGGAATGTCGCTTGTCTATGACCATGGCGAACTTCAATATGCCGTCACTAGAGGCGATGGCAACATGGGCGAAGATGTCACTTCAAACGTCATCACCATCCGTTCGATCCCTCTTCACGTCAAAGAGAAGAGACCTTTCGAAGTTCGTGGCGAAGTCTATATGCCAAAGGCATCTCTTGAGAACGTGAACATCCAGCGTTCCCTTATGGGAGAGCCTGAATTCGCTAACTGCAGAAACGCGGCAGCCGGCTCAATAAGAAACCTCGATCCGAAAGTGGCCGCAAGCCGTAAACTTGAAGCTTTCTGGTATTACCTTGTTAACTCTAGAGAGTTAGGAATGCACATCCATTCCGATTCTTTGAAATACCTCGATGACCTTGGCTTCCGCACGAACCATGAACGTCGCGTCCTTGATGGAGTGGAAGAAGTCATCAAATACATCCACGAATACACTGAGAAACGTGATTCCCTCGACTACGATATCGATGGCCTTGTCTTCAAAGTCGATAACCTCGATCTATATGACTCTCTTGGATACACCGCCAAAGAACCTCGTTGGGCTATCGCTTATAAGTTCCCTCCAAAGGAGGTTACCACCAAACTCCTCGACATCGTTTTGACCGTTGGCCGTACTGGAAGAATCACCCCAAACGCGATTCTTGAACCAGTCCGCGTCTCTGGATCAACAGTTCAAAGAGCCACCCTCAACAACGAAGACTTCATTAAAGAAAAAGGCCTTATGGTTGGTGATATCGTCGGTCTTCATAAGGCCGCTGACGTCATTCCAGAAGTCACTGGACCAATCATCGATAGAAGAGATGGCACCCAAACCCCATGGATCATGCCTGAGGTTTGCCCAGTGTGTGGCAAGCCACTTACTAAAGTGAAAGGTCTCCATTATTGCCTTAATGCCGATTGCGATTCCCGTAAGATCGAAGGAATGATTCACTTCGCTTCCAGGAACGCGATGGACATCGATGGCATGGGCGAAAGCGTGGTCGAAGAATTCTTTGCCGAAGGCTTCCTCCATAGCATCCCAGATATCTTCCGTATCTCTAATTTTGCCCAGGACATCAAAGACCTTGACGGTTGGAGCGACAAATCAATCAACTCCCTCATCGATGCCGTTGAAGTTTGCAAAGGACGTTCCCTTGAAAGACTTCTCTTTGGCCTTGGCATCAAGGAAGTAGGGGAGAAGCTTGCGAAGACTCTCGCCAAGAGATTCAAGAATCTCGAAGCCCTTAAAGACGTGACCGAAGAAGATTTGACCGCCATCAAAGATGTTGGCCCAGTTGCCGCTAAATCGATTGTCGACTTCTTCCATAACGAAAAGAAGTTAGCTGAGATTGCTGAGCTTAAAGAACTTGGCGTCAATTTCGATTACCTTGGTGTTGACACTCTCGATCCAAATTCATACTTCTATGGTAAAACCATAGTCCTCACTGGAACCTTGACCAGATATAGCCGTGATGAGATGACCGATATCTTAGAAGGCATTGGCGCAAAAGTTTCCGGTTCCGTTTCCAAGAACACTGACATTCTTATCGCTGGCGCAAGTGCTGGCAGCAAGCTCGACAAAGCTGAAAAACTTGGTGTCGAAATCATGGACGAAGAGACGGCGATCAACCATCTTTCTCGTACCGGACAAAATTAAAATAACGGCTTTTTGCCATAGATATTTCAATATTTGCGAGGATTTTTAGAAAAATCTGAATCTTTTCTCTATATGCATATTGGAGAAGAGATATGTTTGTTTGTCCTCGCTGCGGAAACAAAGATGAGAGATATATCGGCTACAAGAACGGGGAGCCTTATTGCCGTAAGTGCATCATCTTTTCTGGTGAGGAAGCTAAGGACTTAGAGCACCCACCAAAGAAAGCGCCGCTCTCATTGGCCTGCAAGCTTTCCGAAGAACAAAGCAACCTATCGAGAAGGATAGTCGAGAATTTCGTTAATGGCATAGACACGCTTGTGTACGCCGTATGCGGATCAGGAAAGACTGAGATAAGTTATGGGGTTCTTGCCTATGCGATTTCCCACGGTCTTAGAGCAGGGTTCGCCCTTCCTAGAAGAGATGTTGTTATTGAGCTCTACTGGAGAATGATGAAGGCCTTCCCAAACAACAAAGTTGTTGCGGTATATGGAGACCATCATCGAAGGCTAGAAGGGGATATCGTCATTTTGACGACTCATCAGCTTTATAGGTATCCAGACTATTTTGATCTTTTGGTTATGGACGAGATAGATGCATTCCCTTTTAAGGGAAACGACGTCCTTATCGCCTTATACAAGAAATCATTACGTGGGCATTGCGTCCTCATGAGTGCAACCCCAAGTAAAGCCATACTTAATGAATTCGGGAAAAAGAATCACGAGGTCCTTGAGCTCATGACCCGTTTCCACAAGAAACCGATCCCCGTACCAAGGGTAGAGCTTTCGATTCCTCTCTTCCAGGTTCTCAAAATCATCAAGAAGCTTAAGGAATATGGGAAGCAGGGGAAGCCGTGTTTTGTTTTCGCTCCAACGATAGATCTTTGCGAGTCCCTCTATGAGAAAGTTTCCGTTGCCGTTAAGAATGGCGACTACGTTCATAGCGAGAGGCAAAACAAAGACCAAATCATCAACACGTTCAAAGCAGGAAAGCTGAATTACCTTTTAACGACTTCCGTCCTTGAACGTGGAGTGACGATCAAGAATCTCCAGGTCTTGGTCTACCAAGCAGATAAAAGAGCGATTTATGATTCAGCAACACTGATTCAGATATCAGGAAGAGTAGGAAGAAAGATGGATGCACCTAATGGTGACGTTATTTTTTACGCCGAAAAACAAACGGAGGAAATAGCCGATGCAGTCAGAACAATCGAGCACTACAACACCTTTCTGTAAGGTCTGTTTCAAAGACATCCGTCGATATGATTTCGCCTCTCTTTTTGAGGACTATCCGATATGCCCGACTTGCTTCAATTCGATGGAGCCAAAGACGGTCGTAACAATGTTAGACGGCATTAAAACAACATCCCTCTTCGTCTATAACGAGAAGGTGAAACAGATGCTCTATCAGTGCAAAGGGTGCTTCGACATTGAGATGGCGGAAATCTTCCTCTCAAGACACAAAGCCTTCTTAAGAAGGAAGTATAGAAACTGGACCTTGGTTCCTGCTCCAAGCTATGGAAGCAAAGACCAGGTTAGGGGATTCAACCATGTCGTTGAGATATTCAAAGGCCTAGAACGGCCATTCATCCATGCGATTATGAAGACGGATAACGTCAAACAAGCCGACCTCAATTTCGCTGAGAGGCAACAGATCGGAAAGCATCTAAGTTGGAGCGGTGGAGTTAGCGTCGCTGGTCTAAACATCCTCTTCGTCGATGACCTTATGACGACTGGAGCAACCGCGAAAGCCTGCGCGAAGATGCTCCTCGAACATGGGGCGAGTAGGGTCGAAATACTGGTCATGGCCCGCACCATAGACCCCAAAAAACGAAAAGAGAATGAAATCTCTTTTTCACAAAAACTACGGCAAATCGTGGATGGAATTAAGAAAAAGATCCGAGGCAAACCGAACTAGTTTGCTTACCATTTATGGTAATGGTATGATTTCAAGGCTATCTATTTAGGAGATTGATTGTGGCGAATTTTATTGAGAAGCTCTTCCGTTTTGAGAAGAGAGAGTTAGATCGTCTGTCCCGTGAGGCAGACCAAATCATGGCTCTTGATGAGCAAATGAGCAAATTAACCGATGAAGAACTCGTCGGAAAAACCGCTGAATTCAAAGAGCGTTTGGCCAAGGGCGAAACCCTTGAAAGCATCAAACACGAAGCTTTCGCTGTTGCCCGTGAAGCTGGCTGGCGTGTCTTAAAGCAGAAACCATTCAAGGTCCAGATCATTGGTTCCTTGGTTTTGGATAGAGGCGACATCGCCGAAATGAAGACCGGTGAAGGTAAGACCCTCACCTGTACAATGGCCGTTTATCACAACGCTCTCGCTGGCAAAGGCGTTCACGTCGTCACCGTTAACGAATACCTTGCTGCCCGTGACGCTGAGTGGATGGGAAACATCTACCGTTTCTTAGGCCTCACCGTTGGTGTCAACCTCGCTGCGAAAGATACCGCTGCTAAGCGTGAAGCTTATGCTTGCGACATCACCTACACAACCAACTCCGAACTTGGATTCGACTACCTCCGTGACAACATGGCTCCAACCCTTGAAGGCCGTGTTCTTCGTGGACTCTTCTTCACCGTCGTCGATGAAGCTGACTCCATTCTCATTGATGAATCCCGTACCCCACTTATCATTTCCGGCGGTCAGAAGAGCGCAGCTTCCCAATATCAAGTCGCTGACCGTTTCGTCAAATATCTCCGCAAAGACAGAGATTACGAAATCGATATCAAAGATAAGGCCTGCTCCCTCACCGAAGAAGGAACCGCCAAAGCCGAGAAGATGTTCGGCGTCAGAAACCTCTACGATCCAGAGAATGAGGATCTCATTCACCGTATCCACCAGGCTCTCAAAGCCAACTACATCATGGCCCGTGATGTCGAGTACATGGTCGACAGCGAGCACAAGATTCAGTTAATCGACCAGTTCACTGGTCGTATCATGCCTGGCCGTGAATATAACGACGGTCTCCAGCAAGCCATTCAGGCCAAAGAAGGCGTCGAGATCAAACAGGAAACCGTTGTTCTCGCGACCATCACTTACCAAAACTTCTTCCGTCTCTACGAGAAGCTCTCCGGCATGACCGGTACTGCTAAGACCGAGGAAGAAGAGTTCCAGACCATCTACAACATGAAGGTCATCTGCATTCCAACTAACCGTCCAGTTCAGAGAATCGACGATGACGATCTTATCTTCGCTACCCACGACGCCAAGCTCAAAGCCCTTGTCGAGGCCGTCAAAGAAAGACACGCCAAAGGACAGCCAATCCTTATCGGTACCGTCTCCGTCGAATCGAACCTTGAGATCTCCGCTCTCTTAACGAAAGCAGGGGTCCCACACGAAGTCTTGAACGCTAAGAACCAAGCCCGTGAAGCTGAAATCATCTCTCACGCTGGCGAAGTCGGCGCCGTTACCCTTGCCACCAACATGGCTGGTCGTGGTACCGATATTAAGCTCACTGACGAAGTCAAAGCCCTTGGTGGTCTTTGCGTCTTCGGCACCGAGCGTCACGATCATCTCCTTCGATGACGAGCTCATGAGAAGATTCGCTCCAGAGAATCTCCGCAACCTCTTCGTCAAGAGCCTCCAGGACGAATCATATGAGAGCAGAATGCTCACCAATGCCGTCACCAACGCTCAGAAGCAGATTGAAGGTAAGAACTTCGATATCCGTAAGAACTTAAAAGACTACGATGACGTTCTCGCCAAGCAGCGTGACATCATCTACAAGAAACGTGACGCCATCCTCATGGCCGAAGACATCGTTGACCTTATCCGTGAGTTCTTTAAGACCACTGGTCTTTACCTCGCTCAGAAAGCCATCGACCAGACCAACGCCGCTGGCATCATCTCTGGCGAGCACCTTAAGAGACTCGTCGAGCCTCAGTTCATGCCAGAAGGCTCAATCGATGCCCAGGCTTATGACAACGCTCCATATGAAGAAGCCGGTGATGACCTTGGCGAACTTCTCTACAAAGCCTATCTCGATAAGAGAAAGACTTGGTCCAGCAAGGAAGCCGACAACATTGAGCGTACCGTCTCCTTACGCGTCATTGACCGTAACTGGCAGGGCCACATCGACACCATGTCCCATCTCCGTGATGGCATCTCCCTTAGAAGCTACGCTCAGAGAAACCCACTTCAGGACTACGTCAACGAAGGCTATGACCTCTTCAAAGAGATGAACGACAAAGCCGCTGTTGATACCTGTTTCAACCTTCTCAATGTCAGACTCCAAAGACAGGTCCACGTTGAGCATGAGCATCAGCCAGATCCAAACGCCGTTGATGCCGAAGCCCAGGAGAAAGCCGGTAGAGTTGAACAAAAATCCCCTGCAGAAACTGCCTCAAATGAGGAAAACAAGGAATAAGAGAGGAATATATGAAAGAGTTAGTCGAATTAAAGCAAGAAGCCCAAAACATTGGGAAACTTGTTTCGCAACTCGGTGGTTCTCTTTGACCTTGATAAGTTAAATTCCGAGATTGCAGCATTAGACGAAGAACAGAATAGAGAAGGCTTTTGGAATGACCAGAAGTCTGCTTTGGAAGTCGTCAATAAACTTAACGACGCTAAGTCGAAAGTCCAAGGTTATTTAGGAGTTAAGAACGGCTACGATGAGTTGTCGCTTCTTCTTGATGACCCTGATTCGAAGAATCCTGACATGCGCGAGCTCATTGAAGGCATGGAGAAGGAACTTCAGAAGAAAATCAAAGAGCTTAGGGTCGATCTTCTCTTTAGAGGAGAGTATGACCATTTCAACTGCACGCTTGATATTCACCCAGGCGCTGGCGGAACCGAAGCCAACGATTGGGCGGATATGCTTTTCAGAATGTATAACCGTTACGCTGAATCTCATCACTTCAAATGGCAGGTTCTTTCCTATGAACAAGGTGAAGAAGCTGGCCTAAAGAGTGCGACTGTGAAGATCAGCGGCAAGAACGTCTATGGTCTCCTCAAAGGAGAAAAAGGCGTCCATCGTCTTGTCAGAATTTCACCATTCGATTCGAATGCGAGAAGACATACATCCTTCGCTTCGGTCAACGTTATTCCTGAATTCGGTAAGATCAGCGATGTCGAAATCGATCCGAAAGACCTCAAAGTCGACACCTTCAGAAGCGGTGGCGCAGGAGGACAAAACGTCAACAAAGTCTCTTCTGCCGTCCGTATCACCCACCTTCCAACCGGCATCGTCGTCTCTTGCGAAGTCGAGAGAAGCCAGCTTTTCAATAAGCAAACCTGTATGGAGATGCTTGCCGACAAGCTCATGCAGAGAAAGATTGAGGAACGCGAAGCGAAACTCAAATCCGTCGTCGGCGAACAAAAGAACATCGAATGGGGTTCCCAGATTCGTTCCTACGTGTTTTGCCCTTATACTATGGTTAAGGACAACCGCACGAACTATGAGACGAGCGATGTCCAAGGCGTAATGGATGGCGATCTTGATCCATTCATCGACGCTTACTTAGAAAACCTTTCCTATAATTCAAAATGAGCCAGTCAATAATTCCACAGCAACAACGTAAGATCCTTGGCGAGGTGTTCAATGTCTTCCTCGTTATTTTGGGTTGCATCATCATGGCTTTTGGCGACGCTTTATTCATCGCACCGTGCAACATCATCTCTGGTGGCGTTTCATCTGTCGGTATCATCGTCAACTTCTTCGTGAAGAGCGCGACCGGCTTTGAATGCACCGATATTGTTGTCGCGGTTTGCCAGGTCCTCCTTTGGGTCCTTGGTTTGGTCGTCCTTGGAAAGAAATTCTCCATCCACACCCTCATCGCGATGATCGCCTATCCAGCAACCTTCTCTCTCATCTACCGTTTGAACCTTGGCGAGGTTTTCGGAATGACGCCGATCTATGAATCTGCTTTAGCAGGGGGACCAGACGCCATCGGCTCTCTTCTCTTCGCGGCAGTATTTGGTGGATTCCTTTGTGGTGGCGGCATTGCGCTTGCTTATCACGGCAATGGCTCTACCGGTGGCTTCAACGTTGTGTCTGCGATCGTTGCAAGATATAGCGAAATCAAAGAAAGCACCTCAAGCCTCATCATCGACGTCACTTTGATTGTGGTTGGCGCTCTCGTGAGACTTAGCGTTCCAAATAACTTCGTCCTTTCTTGCATCGGCATCCTCTGCGCGATTGTCTGCTCTCTTTCAATCCGCTTCCTCTATGTCGATGCCACCCAATTCGTCATCTGCGACATCATCACCGAGAAATACGAAGAAGTTAATAGATTCGTCATCGATGAGATGGATCACTCAACCACCCTCTTTGACACCGTCGGTGGATACACTGGCGAAGACCGTAAGATGGTTAGAGCGGTCATCTATACCGATGAGACAACCGAGCTTAGGGAATTCATTGCGACGATAGATCCAAAAGCTTTCGTCTCGTTCACAAAAGCCAAGACAATCAATGGCGAAGGTTTCGAGCCTTTCTATGTGAGACACAGGAAGAAAAAGCAGTCAAAATTGCAAAATACCCAGCAAAACCCAGATAAAAATGAGGTAAATAACGATGGCGATAGATGATACCCATCGCTTCGAATTAGTTTCTCCTTTCAAACCTACGGGCGATCAGCCTGCTGCCATAGCCAAAGTTCTCAAAGGCGTTAAGGAAGGCAAAAAAGTCCAGGTCATTTTAGGCGCGACCGGAACGGGTAAGACCTTCACTGATGCGAACATCATCGCCGCTTTAAATAGGCCAACCTTGGTCCTCGTCCATAACAAAACATTAGCCTCCCAGCTTTATGGTGAGTTCAAAGAACTCTTCCCTCATAACAGGGTTGAGTATTTCGTTTCGAACTTCGACTTCTATCAGCCTGAAGCCTATATTCCAAAGACTGACACATACATCGCCAAAGACGCGATGATGAACGACGAGATTGAGATGATGAGGACGAGTGCAGTCAACTCCATCATCGAACGTAGAGATACAATCGTCGTCGCTTCAGTTGCCGCCATATACGGATTAACTGACCCAGATGAATACCGTGGCCTTGTTTTCGAAATCCGCGTTGGTGAGACTCTCGATAGAAAACGCTTCTTCGATAAGCTCGTTGAAGCCCAATACAACAGAAACAATTTCGATTTGGCTCCAGGCAACTTCCGAGTCCATGGCGACATCATCGACATCTGCCCAATGTATTCGTCCGACTATTACATCCGCATCGATTGTTTTGGCGACGAGGTTGAGAAGATCTGCGAGGTCGACAAATTAAGCGGTGAAGTCCATAAGAGCTATCTCACTTTCCCTATCTACCCAGCCTATGACCACGCCTCGACAAGAAAGAGAATCGAAGAAGCTTGTGTCACCATCGCCGAAGAGCTTGAAGACAGACTCAAATATTTCCGTTCAGAAGGCAAACTCCTTGAAGCTGAACGCCTTGAAATGAGAACCAGACAAGACATGGAATCCCTCAAGGAATTCGGCCGTTGCCCTGGCATTGAGAACTATTCCCGTCACATCGATAAACGTAAACCTGGCCAAAGGCCATTCTGCCTCATGGACTATTTCCCAAAGGACTATCTCCTTATGGTCGATGAGTCTCACGTCAGCTTCCCACAAGTCAAAGGAATGTTTAACGGAGACAGGTCCCGCAAAGAGACTCTTGTTGAGTATGGATTCCGTCTACCGAGCGCTCTTGATAACCGTCCTCTCAACTTCAGCGAATTCGAAGGATTAATGCCTGATGCGGTGGTGTGCACCTCCGCGACCCCAGGCGAATATGAGCTCAATCTCTGTGGCCATGAAGTTGCGGAGCAAATCATCCGTCCAACCGGTCTTCTTGATCCAGAAATCGAAGTCAGGAAACCTCTTGGCCAAATCGATGACATCATGGCGGAGATCAAAGACCGCATTGAGAAGAACGAGAGGGTCATGATCGTCACCCTCACCATCAAGATGGCGGAAGATCTTACCGCATATCTCAAAAACGAAGGCATCAAAGTCACATATCTCCAAAACGAGACAAAGACTTTGGAGAGAACCGAAATCATCTATCAGCTCCGTAAAGGCAAGTTCGATGTCCTTGTCGGCATCAACCTTCTTAGGGAGGGTCTTGATATCCCAGAGGTCTCTTTGATCTGCATTCTCGACGCCGACAAAGAAGGCTTCCTCCGTTCAACGACATCCCTCATTCAGATTACGGGGCGTGCAGCGAGAAATGCGCATGGCAAGGTCATCATGTATGCCGATTCGATCACCCGCTCAATGAAGGAGTGCATCGATGAGACTAACCGTCGTAGGAGCATCCAAAAGGCCTATAACGATGAATACGGCATCGTCCCAACGACCATCATCAAAGAGATTAGACCCCCTCTCACAAATAACGATAAGGATGAGGATGACATCTTAAAGATGTCAGGCAAGATGTCGAGGACTGAGGTCGAGAAGCGACTCAAGCTCTTAGAGAAAGAGATGAAAGAAGCCGCGAAAAATTACGATTTCGAAAGGGCAGCGGAGATCCGCGATATCATTCTTGAGACCAAAGCCAATCTCGGAAAGTAAAGGAAGCACTATTGTATAGTGAATCTTTGATTGCGAAAAAGGTCTAACTATACTAAAGTTATCTAGCGCATTTAGCGTTCGGAGTTATTCGTATTATGCAGTGGTATGACATTCTATTTATCATCGTCGCACTTATATTGATCATTTTGAGCTTGCTCCAAGGCGGTAAGTCAGAAGGTGCTTCTGGCGCTATCACCGGTGGTGGACTCAACGTCTTTGTCAAAACCAAGGAACGTGGTTCCGAGAAAGTCATCACTTGGCTTACCTTCGGATTCGCCGTCGTCTTCCTCTTCTTAGCTCTCCTTATCATGATTCTCAATGCTAAGGGACCTGAAAGCGGAGACAACGCCACAACCGCTGAGATCCTCGGCTTCCTCCTCAAATAATCGATAAAGAATAATCGATAGGCCAGATATGAATCTGGCCTTTTTTAATGAAATTAAAACCCTTAAGTGCTATGTTAAGGTTAACTATGGAAATAAAAGAATACGTCCTTCAAGAAAAGGAAAGAATCAAAGCCGAAGTGGCTCAAATGCCTGAGGCGCCTGTTCTCTCAATTATCACCGTTGGCCATAACCCTGCCAGCGAGTCTTATGTCCGTGGAAAGAAGAAAGATTCCGCGGAGGTTGGCATCACCGCCATCCAAACCCAGTTTGAGGAAGATGTCACTGAAGAAGAGGTGCTCTCCTTAATCAGAAAGCAAAACGCCGATCCATCAATCACTGGCATCCTCGTTCAGCTTCCTGTTCCAAAGCACATCAGCGAAGAGCATATCAATGAAACCATCGCTCCTGAAAAGGACGTCGATGGATTTGTCCTTGGCTCGAAATACATTTGCTGCACACCTAAAGGAATCGTTGATTATTTAGCTGCCGATGGATTCGATTTCACTGGCAAAAACGCGGTCGTTTTAGGTAGAAGCGACATCGTAGGCAAACCTATGGCCAGACTTCTTCTCAACAAAAACTGCAACGTGACAGTTCTTCATTCAAAGACAAAAGAAGAGGACCGCCGCATGTATCTTAAGAACGCTGACCTCATCGTCGTCGCCATCGGAAGACAAGCCTTCATTGATCACACATACGAACTCAAACCAACCGCTTGGTTAGTCGACGTTGGCATCAACAAAGGCGAAGACGGCCATCTCCATGGCGATGCCGAACCAAACCTTCCAATCGCCAAGCAGACTCCGGTTCCTGGAGGCGTTGGACTTCTTACGAGGCTCGCTCTCCTTAAGAACCTCATGGAAGCCAAGAAATAAATAAGGAAAAAGAAAAGAGGCTGAACCCCAGCCTCTTTTTTGTTTTGCTGCTTATTCGTGTTCTTCTTCGACGATAGTGACTTCGGCGCTTTCGGTAGCCTGTTCTTCTTCAACCTTAGTCTCAGAGACTTCGGTATCGAAGACATTCTCATCAGGTTCGGCTTCCTCTTTGTTCTTGAGGATGGCTCTGATTGTTCCAACGATCTTGAAGACCGAGGCAACGATAAGGGCAAGTCCGACGATGACGAGCATGATGCTCATGACAATCTCGCTGTTATTGGTGAAGAGGATGATGACGGTGATGCCTGCTCCAACAAGAAGCGCGCCAAGAATGATTTCAAGGATAGGCATATAAAGCTTGTAAAGCTTGGTGATGATGAATCCGATTGCGAAGGCGATAAGGGAAACGCCAGCGGCCATAAGAAGGACGGCAACGAGCCAGACGATGAAATTCATGATGATTTCGATGATCGCGGCAGGATTGCTTCCGGTCATGGAGACACAAAGAGCAACACCAATCGCGAGCTCAATGGTTCCGCCAATGACTAAATCATAGGAAAGCTGTGAACGTATGACTTGCTTGGCCATGGCTTCAAGAGGAGAAGAAGCGATGACAGGCAAGAAGTTGGCAACGATCTTAAGAAGACCGCCGACCATAAGGAAGATCGAGATGACGATGAAGACGCTTGCCTGGATGTCAGCGTTTGCGCAGTTGGCGATGACAAGGATACCCATCGTCAAAAGCAAAGCGGCTTCAATAAAATTCCAGATGGACCAGATAAGGCCACCTTTCTTCATATTTAAAGGTTTCTTTTCTTTGCTCATATGAACCCTCCTGATTGGTCCATCTCATTTTAATGAGGGGCACCTCTCTTCTCAACAGAATAAAAGAAAAAGGCAAGTATCAACTTGCCTATGGACGCCACCAGTGACCCCATCCGCCAGGGCCCCAACCATCGTCACACCAGCCTTCGCCATGTGACCAAATGCCTGGGTCTACTTTACTGACATCAGGGAAGTAACCTGTTGATTTCTGAGCGGATTCAGCGTGCTTCGAAACACTCATAAGGAAGTTGTTGTAATCCTCTTCGGTTTCGGTCGCCTTTGCCAAGATGTAATTACGGACGTCTCTATATGCGTCTTTGAGCATCGGATTCTCATCCATCATGAATTTGTTGAGGTCTGAGACATAGATGGCTCCACTTTCATCGGTAAGGAAGCCAATGAGTTTCTCAATGTCTTCGGTTCCGAAATATTGCCTTAAACGCCATGCTTGAGAAATGAGTTCGTTTCTTCTGTCGATGAACTGCTGTTCGGTGAGGGAAGAAGTGATTTGTTTCTCTCCGGTTAAGCTAAGGAAGGTTTCCTTGATGCCGTCGGTAAGATGCTTGAGACCTGTCTCAGAAAGACGGGCTAAAGCAGCGGAGTTGATAGCCGCATCAAGATTGTTGACTGTGTCTTCGTTATAATCGGCGATGACCTTTGGATCGACTTCACGGTCGAAGGTCGAATAGATTTTGGAAATCTTCGCCATCTTAAGATGGTCGCTTCTGACAAGGGTGTCGATCTTGAAGACGTTGAACTGAACGTTCGCATAAACTCTGTCTTTTTGGAGAGCGTCGTTAAGCGCATCTTTGAAGTGATCTTCATAAACATCGGCATAGTTATCGATGGTGGAAACGATGTCGATGGTGATTGTATTAGGGGATTGCTTGTCGACCGCTTCGAGATAGCCTTTCTCGTAGCAAGGGTTGATGAGATTGGCGACAGCTTGGTAGGCCGATTTCTCAAGAAGGTTATCGCTGCTGATGGCCACAAGGTTTGCACTGTAGTTGTTGGCCATGACCTCGGTAACGACATTCTGCTTATCGGCCGCAATGCCCCAAGCAGGTTTGTAGTTGTTCGCCTGGGCTTCGCTAGTTCCTTCGTATCCTCTCATCGGAGGTTGAGCCTCGTAAGTGGAAGGGGTGATTGAAACGTTGATATAAGAGCTTGCGGCATTTCCGATTGCGCGGTTGTTGAAGTAAGCGCTTGTGCCGATGCTGATGCCAGCGATTGCAGCGGCGCCCGCTCCGACGAAAGCCCAGTTCTTCTTCATGAATCTAGCGAAGGAGAAATGTTCTTTTAGGCCGGTTTTGCCATAAATTTCGCGTTTTTTGTTAGGAACGAAAGCGTTTGCCTCACGTCTCATGCGACGGGTCAAAACCTTTTCGTCTTTCCTCATTTCAGGAGCAACGCCTGTTGCTTTCTCTACGGCCGCTTTGTCATTTGGAACGAAGGAATTCTCTTTGAGCATTCCAAGAACGAATGCCTCATCCTCTTCGGTAGCCTCGCTTTCGATGCCACAGGCTTTGAGGACACTGAGCAATTTGTCCGGAACGAAAGAAGAGGCCTCGGCCTTGATTGAAGAAAGGATTTCCTTCTCCTCAGCTGGAGAAAGTTCCTCAGGCGTTTTCGTAACCAAGTTCGTGTTCTCTTTCATATTCTGTTCTGGATTCTTCGAGGGCCGCTTTGACCTTCTTAAGCGCCATGGAGTATTTCCAAGTGACGGTTCCTAAAGGAAGATGGAGGATCTCGGCGATTTCGCGATGCTTGTAGTCGCCGATTGCATAGAGCATAAGGATGTTGAATTCGTCTTCGGCTAAAACCTTGTTGGCAATCGCGATGGTTGGGGACTCGATGTCGCCAAGATAATAAACTCCGTTAGCGGATGGCTCTTGGGCGAAATCGTAAGAGACTTCGCGGTTCCTTTTCTTGAGCTCGCTAAGTGCGGCGTTCTTCGCAATCGTCAAAAGCCAGTTCCTTGCGCTGGTGCCAAGACGATAGGACTGGATATTGTCATAGCAGCTTACATAGGTCTGCTGCATGACGTCTTCGGCTAATTGGTAATCATGCAAAATAGGCAAAACAAAGGTGAAAACACCTTTGCTCGTTAAGACATAAATGTCTCCTAGAGCATTGCTGTCGCCTTTTTGAAGGGCGGTCATCGCTTTTTCAAGCTTTTGCTCATCGATAGCCATAAGTTTTCCTATTCTAGGTGCATTTTAAACTCAAATGCCGATTATAGAAACAAAAGGAATATCCACTCAACAAGGGGGCTCTAGTAGATATTCCAAATCCGGAAGGTGGATTCACCCTATTAATAGGAGTGGTTCTGTTTTTATTGGAAAACTAATTGTTTTCCTTTAAACCAACCAAATTTCTGAGGTCGACTCTGGTGCCTCCAACCACCAAAAACATGAACGTTTTGCTGATCTCGGAAATGATGCCGATGATCTTGTGGATGTAGCCGTTCTCGTAATAGGACACTTCGATATTTTGGCCATGGTAAGAGGCAAGGACATCGTTGATTCTTCTAGCCTCATCTTCCATGAGTTGCGGCTTTGGTTTCTTGCCTTTGTCATAGGCCATCTTCATAAGGAAGTCCGCTTGGGAATCAAGTGACTTATATGGTGCCCATTTCATCATGCCTCTGTCTTTTCTCATCTTCTGTGTCCTCCTATCTGTTCATTTCTTCTCATCGCTGTGCTGTTTTTAAGCAAAGCGCTTGCTCGAAGCGCGCTGTTATCGCCAAACATCCTATGGATGGAGTCGAGCGCATCATTCAGTTTCGAGCGTTCTATCTGATCGTCTTGGTCTTCGAATAAAGAGAGCTGCACGGAATCCGCTTTGCCAAATGAACCGTATGAGATTCCGA
This sequence comes from uncultured Erysipelotrichaceae bacterium, assembly GCA_902800255.1. Lineage (GTDB taxonomy): Bacteria > Bacillota_I > Bacilli_A > RFN20 > CAG-826 > UBA4951. The sequence continues at coordinate 26,052 of CADCDV010000002.1, forward strand.
TGCCTCTGATCTTCACGTTGTAGGCGCTAGCGAGGAACATATCCTCAATCGCCTCGTATAGGGTGTCCGTGTCATCTGTCTTGTATGGCAACGTCCAGCTCTTGTTGAAGGATGTTCCATCTTCGAACCCAGCGTACACAGAGACCTTGCCTGCCAAAGAGTCCTGCTCCCTTAACCTTTGAGAAAGGTCGTCATTCATCTCTCTCAAGAGGAGCAGTGCCTCGTCTGGAAAATACCCACGAATCAGGGTCTGTCCACATGAAAGAGACGTGTTTTGCGGGACATATTTGTTTTGGATGTCGCTTTCGTCGATGCCGTTTGCAAGGTCTTTGAGCTGGTCTCCCATGATGCCGAATTCCTTTCTGAGGAGATCGATTGGGGCCAAGGCGAGTTCCTTGAGAGACCTGATTCCAATCCTTGCTAGATGGTTTGAGGTGCCGTCGCTAATGCTCCAGACCTTGGTGATCGGTTTGATCTTCCAAAGCTTCGTAGGGACATCCTCATAATCCCAGTGAGCGATATAAGGGGCTTTCTTCTTGCCCTCGTTGTCTAAGGCCGCTTTCGCTAAGAACATGTTCGGTCCGATACCTGCTGTGGCGAGGAGTCCTAGCTTGTCCCAGATGGTCTTTTGGATTCTCGCGACAAGTTCTTCGGCTGTGCAGCGATACATCTTTAAGTACGGTCCGATATTGAGGAAGGACTCATCGACTGAATAGACATGAAGGTCTTCTTCGGAGATGAAATCGAGGAAGATAGAGACGACTTTGCAAGATAATGTCAGGTAATAAGACATACGCGGGACCGCAAAAATCATCCCTGGAACATTGGGAAGGTCTTTCTTCCTGCAGACATTGCTGCAGCCATACTTTTCCTTAAGGAAAGGGGTGACGCTCATGACGACGCTGTTCTCGCTGCGGTATGGATCCACACAGACCAAAGGCGCTTTGAAAATATCGAGGTGGCGGCAAGCGCACTCGCAAGAGGCGTAAAAACTTTTCAAGTCGATAATCGCAATGACCTTCTCCATAACTGTCTCCGAACGAGGGGACTTAATTGAAACTGGTTTTGGGAAGAGAAAAAATACGATTTCGAAAATAAGAGGGTCCGGCTATGGATTTTTCCGCCAATCTTTACAATTCAAAAATGTGGATATTAGACACAGTACAAAAAGTTTTACTATCCAAAGCGAACACCGAAAATCGGATTGAGAAGCAGTGGCTCAAAAATCCTTATAACCCGCCCAACGAAAAACAAAATAGTCAAAAATCCTTTGCAAAAACGTCCTCATTTTTCGATTTTTACATTTTGTTTTGGCCGAAGTTCATGAATGCCCTTTTTAATGATTGAATGGACAAGAGTTAAACATGACTAACTTTTTCTTGCGTGACAGGTGCGTGAAGTATATATTGGTTAGCGATGTCTAACCAGCATCGTTTTTGGTTCTTCTGAATTAGTTAGATGAACTAACCGAAGCATAGTCGCGGCCGAAGGAAGAAGGTAACCGACATCCGTGACTCTAGTAGCATAGAAAGGAAGGAATCATGCTTAAGAAACTAGACAAACTAAAAGTTGGCGAGACTGGCCAAATCAAAAAAGTAAACGGTGAAGGCCGCTTAAGAAGAAGGCTCTTTGATATGGGTGTCACCCCAGGGGCCGTAGTCACTGTTAAAAAATTCGCTCCATTAGGGGACCCAATCGAGGTTACCTTGAGGGGCTATGAACTGACCTTGCGTAAGTCCGAGGCCCACTTAATCGAATTAGAGGTGGAGGACTAATATGAGCAAACGTTTTGCATTAGCCGGAAATCCGAACTCCGGAAAGACCACCTTATTCAACTCTTTGACTGGATCGACCGCCCACGTTGGTAACTGGCCTGGTGTCACCGTTGATAAAAAGGAAGGAAGCTACAAGAAGCTTGATGAAGAAATCGACATCATCGACCTTCCTGGCATCTATTCCCTTTCGCCGTACACAAGCGAGGAAGTCGTTTCGAGAAACTACATCCTTGATGAGAAACCTGATTGCATCATCAACATCGTCGATGCAACCAACATCGAAAGAAACCTTTATTTGACTACTCAGTTGCTTGAGATCGATATCCCAATGGTCGTCGCTCTCAACATGAGTGATGTCCTTCGCAAAAGGGGCGACAGCATCAAAATCGATAAGCTTTCGAAGAGCCTAGGCGTTCCGGTCGTTGAGATTTCTGCTCTTAAAGCAGAGAACATTGATGAGCTCATGAAGGTCGCCTATGAGGCTTCAAAGCATAAAAGAGAAGGTTCAACCGTCATCGAAGACAAAGAGCTTCTTAGTCTTCTCAGCAACGTTAAAGCCGCTTTCGAGGCTCAGAATGTTGCCTATCCTTTATTCCACGCCATCAAATTGATTGAACTCGATGAACTTGAGGCAAAAGACCATAGAGACATCGCTGAGATGGTCATGGCTTTCAAAAAGTTCTATAAAAACGAAACCTTTGGTTCTGATTTCGAGGCCTTGGTTGCCGATGCTAGATATAACTACATCTGCAATCACTTCATGGGTGCTTTCGTCTCAAAGGAAAAAGCGGCAGGAATTAGTACAAAAGAAAGACAGTTAACAACTTCTGAAAAGATCGACAGGGTTTTGACCCATAGGATTTGGAGTCTTCCAATCTTTGTCTTCATCATGTTCCTTGTCTTCCACTTCACCTTTGGTGAGGCTCTCTTCTTCATCCCTGTCCATATGGAAGGGGCGGCTGCCGACTTCTTCTCCGGCATGTCTGGCGAACCAGTTGATGGAATACCGTCGCTTGGCGTGTTCCTTCAATCTTGGTTTGGGTGGTTTACCGACTCCCTTATCATTGATAACCTCAGAAACGTTATGCCAGAGGCTTGGTACACTTCGTTCCTCCTCGATGGCGTGTTAGGTGGCGTCTCTGCGGTCTTGAGCTTCGTTCCTCAGATCATGCTCTTATTCTTCTTCATCGCTATCCTTGAAGATTCTGGATACATGGCTCGTATCGCCTTCATCCTTGACCGCGCTTTCAAAAAGTTCGGTTTATCGGGAAGAGCGTTCATCCCAATGCTCACCGGCTTTGGTTGTTCCGTTCCTGCCATCATGGCAACGAGGACCCTTGGTGACGATAGAGAAAAACGCCTCACTATCCGTTTGATGACTTGCTTCTCCTGTGGCGCAAAAGCCCCAATCTGGGCTTTCCTCGCTGGCATTGGCGCAATGATGGGAGCAGCAGGGGACATCTTCGTCTTCGCTATCTATCTCGGTGGTATTGCCGCTGCAATCATCTTCGCTTTGTTCTTAAAGCTTTTCTCCAAAGAGCATTATGTTGCGCCGTTTGTCATGGAGCTTCCGGAATATCATCTTCCACAGGCTCGTAACGTCTTAGCCCTCCTTTGGGACAAGCTTAAGCACTATGTCGTCAAAGCCTGCACCATCATCCTTGCCTGCACCATCATCATTTGGTTCTTCAGCAACTTCGGTTGGGACTTCTGGTATAACAATGCTTTCAACGAGTCATTGCATGATGCAACATTCAGCTTCGGCGGAGATGTCTACCCATACTTCGTTGAAGTCATGAACGAAGAAGGCGAGATGGAGCTTGCCTATAACATGGAATGGTCCATCCTTGGTACCCTTGGACAAGGACTTAAATTCTTCTTCTATCCTCTTGGCTGCCTTGAAGGCGGTTGGACTTATGGCGCGGATGGCTGGAAGTATTCTGTCGCCACGATCACCGGCCTTATCGCTAAAGAGGATGTCGTCGCCACGATGGCGGTCCTTGGTCTTGATGAAGGCTCTGTCGCCCTCAACATTGCTGGCGCTTATAGCTTTGCGGTTTATAACCTCTTCACCATCCCATGCTTTGCCGCTATCGGCGCTGCACACGGTGAACTCAAAGGCAAACATTTCTGGCTGACCCTCCTTTGGTGGTTTGCCATGTCATACGTCGCCGCTCTCATTGTCTACTGGATTGGTGAGGCTTATGTCTTCCAGTGGTGGCTTGGACTCATCATCACTTTGGTCCTTGCCGCTCTCATCGTCTCCTGTGGCTTCATCGTCTCAAAGAGACATAAAGAAGCACTCGCTATCGGAGCGTAAGGTGAAAAACTATGCAGTGGTATGAAATTCTCATCATAATTGCTGCCGTCTTGTTCGTAGTCGGAGTTTTCGTCTGGAACATCTTCCTAAAAAAGAAGACTGGGAAATCTCTTTGTTCGGATTGTTCTGGGAATTGTCCGTCTTGCTGTGGGTGTGGTTCTTGTCACAAGAAAACAAGTCTTGTCGAAGAGTATCACAAATCCTCGACCAAATAAGACGTTAATCAACTCGCATTTACGAAGGAAAAGGAGGAAATGAAGAGACCTCCTCTTCCGATTGCGTAATACCCTCCATAAAGGGCCCGAAGCTCCAAGGGCCCTTTTCTTCTCTTAGTAAAGAAGTTTCCTTGTAAGAAATCCAATTGCTAACTATAATGTTCGAGCGGTTGGGGCATTAGCTCAGTTGGGAGAGCGCATCGTTCGCAACGATGAGGTCGACGGTTCGATCCCGTTATGCTCCACCATTTTTATTATCAGGTGTCGTTGCCCAAAGTCACTTATTCAATGATTAAAGAAACCCCCTTCCATTTCGGAGGGGGTTTTAAATTCGAATTATTTATAAACAGGTGGTTGATATTCTCTTTCTTCGAATTGGGACAAGTCAGGGTAGAAGACTTCGCATTCTTCGGTTACCTTTGTTCTTTGTTCCTTGGTCTCATCTCTAATGACGTCGCCATTCGCTTTCTTTGAAACGGATCTGGTAAAGTAATCCTCGTCGTAAGTGAAATAATTTCCCCGGTTGGATAATCAGTTATGTCTGAAGCGTAATACTCAAAATCATCTTTAACCACACAGCCAAAAGAACCACTTTTAGGGGAATGGTATTCATAGGTAGTATGGCGCTCCATTTCATCGTCGTGGTCAGAGGAGTACCACGATGAGCTAAAACGGAAGTTATCAAAAACGGACTTATCGATCTTGTCAAATCCTGTATAACCGTGAAAGTACGTCCAGGCATTAAGATGAAGGGCGAATTTCTCAGAAAAGTCCTCGCCTTGTGAATTCGCTACTTTGCAATAATAGGATTCATAAGTCCCTTTGTCTTCGCGTCCTTCGTAATAGCTTTGATCGCTATGAACTTCGTAATAGAAACCGTCTTTAATATAGAACAAGAATTCATGAATGATGTGTCTAATTAAGACGTCTTCATCAAAGTATTCTGTTTTAGCGGTCTCTACGTTTTTTCTGTAAGCCCACTTATTATCGGCATCTAGTTGTTCGATGAAGTGCTTTTCTTCAAAAATGTCTTTCACAGAATAATTCGAATTTGAATAGTTCTTTTTGACGTGGTCTTCCCTTCTTTCGCTAACAATGCTCGTCTTTTTATGAAGAGATTGTTCTTCTGGAAATAATAACAAGTCATTATTAACCAAATCTTCTGCCTCCGCTTTAGTGATTGTAGGAGTGCTTAAACTAAACGAAACATCTTCTGAAAACAAACCAACGGTAGTGGAAGATGGTCCGATCGGATGATACGTATTGTTTGTGAAGGAAGAAGACTCGCTCGATTCGGAAGGCAAACTGTCGTCTGAGCCCGAAACCATGGGTGAATCGTCTGAGCTCGAAACTATGGGTGAAGAAATGGCGGCCGCTTCTTGGCAGCCAGCCAGGAGACAAGTTGTCAGTAATAGTCCAATGCTAAAATGCTTCTTCATACTTCGTTTACTATATAATAACAAGCGAAAATGGTAAGACAATACCGATATCTTTACAATAGAGTTAATAATGTGAACCTGTTAGGTTAAAATATGTAAAAGAAAAGGTATTTTCGATGTCGCTCAAAGCAGATAAAAAACATTATTACAAAACAATCGACAAGACTTGTCTCACTGCAAACACCATCTACCTTGTTTTGCATATTTTCTATCTTGTCTTGTTCATCATTTCAGGGCTTACGGTCTTATCGATCGTCACTGGCGCAATCATCGCCTTCTACGTTTTCTCTTATTGGCTCATCAAGATTAAGAAGTATTACTTGTACGCCCTCATCTGCGGCAACGTCTTCTTTGGTTTCATTACCGTCACCTCTTTGATGGCGGGATTCTCCACAGGTTTCCATTTTTATCTCATCGGCCTTTGCATCGTCTCTTTCTTCACTTCCTATTTCTCGAAGAGCAAAGACATCAAAGGCTCAATAGTCTGGGTCGGTCTTTCTTTGGCCATCTACCTGACCCTCTATTTGGTCTCGCAGTTCAATGAGCCGTACTACAGGATCGAAAAATGGCTTGAGATCACTTTATTCACCACGAATGCGGTGGTTCTCTTTGGCTTCATTGCTTCTTACATGGTCGTCTTCTTGAAATACGCTTTATCGCTTGAGAAGAAGATCATGAACGAATCAAGAACCGATGAGCTCACCCAGATTAAGAACCGTTATGGCTTATATGACTACTTCGAGATGATGGAGGACAAGAGCAACAAAGTCCTCGCCCTCTTCGACATCGACGATTTCAAAGCCGTCAACGACCGTTATGGCCATGCTGGTGGAGACTATGTCCTCAAACGCATCGCCGAAATCGCAACCAAAGAATTAAGCGATTGCTTCGTCTGCCGTTATGGCGGAGAGGAATTCGTCATCGTCTTTGAAGAAAACGATGAGGTCACAGTCGTTGAAAGGCTTGAGGCTTTAAGGAAAAAGATCGAAAACGAAAAGTTTGGATTCGAAGGCGATGATATCCACATCACCATCACCATCGGTGCGACTAAAAACCTCGGCGATCTTTCGCTTGAGAGATGGGTTGAAGAAGCCGACGAGAAAATGTATTCCGGCAAGAAGAGCGGGAAGAACAAGACTGTCATTTAATTGGTAGGAAGCCAATCGCGGCTTCCTTTTTGTTTAGTTTCAACACGCGCTTATGCGCGAATTGTTGTTTTTGGAAGAGTAATTTGGTATAACGCTTTCATAGATTAAATAAAGGGGCTCTTTATGAAAAATATCTCAATCAAATGCGCGATTCTTTTGAGCGCATTGTCTCTTGTGGCTTTAGCGGGATGCGGTGGAACAGGACCAGAAGCAAGCACTGAAGTCTCAATCGTTGACCCAAGCGGTTTTAAGAACGTTAACGACAAAGAACCTTTTGAACTTCATAGCGATCTTCAGAAGGCCTTCCTCGAATATGATGGCTCGTTCGCCACATGCCCAGCTGACTTATATCCTGATGGAACGGCTAACCTCTCAGACTCTAATCCAATCACCTTGACCTGGAATTACGAGCTCCCAGAAGGCAAGGAAGTCTCTTCCTATAGCGTCATCTTTGGCCAGAAAGCGGACTTAAGCGACGGTTACCGCGTTCTTGGAAACACCGAAGAATCGATCACCTTCTCTAATCCATTCCTTGGCACGAACTATTACAAACTCATTGCGACCTATGCGGATGGGTCGACCGATGAATCCTTGATCCACACTTTTGAGGTCAATAGCAAATACCCAAGGAACCTCACCATCTCTGGCATGACCAACTGCCGTGATATGGGTGGAAGAGTCACTGAAGACGGAACCAAGATCAAACAAGGCATGGTCTATCGTACGAGTGGCAAAAACCAAAACGGCTCTCTTACCGATGCGACCACCGAAGAGATGATTAACCACCTTGGCGTTAAGAATGAGATCAACCTCGCAGACAGCGATTCCTATAACCTTGCGCTTGAAGGCACCAACGTGTTCTCTAGCTGCAAGATGGACACTTCGAGCACTGGTGGCTTCCATCACTTCTCAAGAAACACCGAAGCCGTTAAGAATTTCTTCACCATCCTTTCCGATGAAGACAATTTCCCTCTCTTCTACCATTGCAAAATCGGCACTGACAGAACTGGTTTATGCTCCGTCTTGTTAAGCGGTCTCCTTGGTGTCTCTCTTGATGAGGTCTATCAGGACTATCTCTTCTCCAACTTCGGAAAGATCGGTGAGAAGAGAGGCATCGGCACCGGCGATTCCCACGACATGCTCAAATACGTCAATGACTTGTTGACCTTCTCTGGCGCCTCCTTCAAGAACAAGGTCTATAACGTTCTTCTCTCAATCGGCTTATCAAGAGAAACCTTGGATAAGGTCATCTCTAACCTCACCGAAGGCCCAGCCCCAAAAGGAAACGATGCCAATCAGGTCATCGCAAGAGCGGATGTCTTAGAAGGAACGAACGTTGAAGCGACCACCGACACAAGCGACAGAAAGCATCCAGACACTTATTACGTCCTTGATAGCGCGGACAAATCCGTCAGATATTCCTTCGATGTCTCTAGCGCCTTCAACGGTCAGGTTGTCGCTTATCTTGGCAACCCATCCGATTCCACATCCAAGAAGATTGCTGACGCTATCTCCTGTGAGATCGATGGCTCTGACATTGAAATGAATGACCTCACTTATAAAGAGGCCAGAATGGGCAAATGCACCGTCAGTGGTTCTTCACGCACGAACTACTTCCCAGTCATCCTTGGCACCGCTGAACTTGGTGCAGGAAACCACACCATCACGATCACCGGAACCAGTGAAGCGATGAATATCGGAGGCATTTATATCTTCGATAACGCTACCGCAGGCGGATCAAACGGCATCGAATAAAAAGCCACAAAATCAAAAACCACCAGTAATGGTGGTTTTTCTTTTTGCTCTTTTTCTATTCTCTACTTCTTGTGTTGTCGGCGATGTTCCATCTCCTGATGCTAATCATCGCGAGCAAGTGACAGGCGATGACGACAAGAAGGACAAAGCCCATGGCCATAAAGATGGTTGGCCAAGAGAAGACGAATGGATATGTCTGAGAAGAAGAGGAAGCAAGTGATAGCAAGATGTAGATGGCAAGCCCTCCCACAGGAACGGCAAAGAGGGAAGATATCAAAAGCTGAGACACGCTTTGAAGCGTCCAGATATTCGAGATGTCGAAGATGGAAAGGCCTATGGCTCTAAAGATGGTGAGTTGCCTTCGTTGTTCGAGCAAAGCGTTCTGAGACATGATGCAAAGGATGACGAAGGCCATGCCAATTGAGAAGGCGATCATGATGTAGATCATCGAATCGATAGCATCGAAAATCCCGTGCAAATCCTTCGAGAGTGAATCAGTAAAGACGGTCAGGCATTGGTTACGGCTTTTGCTAAGAAACCTCAGCAAATCCCCATTATTTTTGACGTTCATGATGAAACTAGAGACATAATCGACGCCAAAGAGATTCATCTGGGTCTTTGAGAGATAGGTGATAGGGTGGAAGTATTGGAATGAGATCTCGGATACTTTAACCGGAACGTTGTTGATGCTGATTGAGTCGCCTTTCTTGACGTTTAGGATGTCAGCGGTGGCCTTTGGAAGAATGACGCCTTCTTCACTCACGTTCAAAGTGCCAAGGCCATTTGAGGTTGGGATATTGATAAGAGGATTGAACCCAGAATCAATCGCAAGGCATTCGACATAAACATCATCCCTGTTTGGGGTGTCGATCTTGAGATAGGTGTAATAGCATTCCTCAAACTCGTCTTCGCTCTTAGCCAGCTGCTTTAGGTCATTAATGAAAGACTGATCGTCTTCTCTTTGGGTGAGATAGATCTGGCAATCGTAATTGAGCCTTCTCTCAACGGATTGCTCAATCATCTCGTTTTTGGAAACGTTGAAGAGAGAAGAAAGAATAATCAAGACGAGGGAGGCGAATATTGAGAAAGCCGAAACGAAGAACCTTCTTGGATTCTGGCATAAGGAATTGACGCCGAGTTTGATGGTCATAGGCGACTTGTCTATCAGTTTCTGAACTGCTTTTGGAAGTGGTTTCCTTCTTGCCTCGTTTGAGATGGTCGCGTCCTTAGGGGTGATTTTGAAGATGGCTCTTGTAGCAAGGAAAGTGGTGGCAAGGATGAAGAGCATGAGCCCGACTATCGCGCCTATCGTCACGAAAGCGTTTAGCCCAGGAGTGATTGTCGGGATGCAGTATGTGTTCTTCATTAGCGATGACATGAGGATCGACAAGAGATAACCAGCTCCGCTTCCGGCTATCGAAGCCACGATACCCATGACTGTGGTGAACAAAAGGAACAGCCTGACGATTTCATTGTTACCGATACCAATCGACATCAAGACGCCTATCTGTGGAGTCATCGTCTTGATGATCTGGTTGATGAAAAGGCCAACGACGATCATCGTGACGCTATAGAAGAAGACAGGGAGGAAGACGGAGGCAATCGATAGCTGCTCCAAAGCATGGTCCATATAAGCGATATGAAGGAGATGGTTCCTCACGACTGTGGCAGTTACTTCAACCCCATTATCTTTGTAGAGCTTCGTGGCTTTCTCCGTGACCTCGTCAGTTCCTTTTCCTTCAGCGTTCTTGATGAGAACCTGGTTGGCGAACTTGTTCATGAAATAGTCGTCATTTCTGACTTCAATGAGGTCTGGGATGGTGATTCCGGTTACGGCAGAGGCCCTTTCGTAATACTCTTTGAACTCAGGGTCGGTCGCGACTCTTTCAAGAACCATAATCGCAAGCTTCCTTAAGCCTTTTCCAAGTTCGGCTTCGCTCGCATAGATGTACCCGAAGTCATGGTTGTCCGACCAGATGTAGTTGTTGGCCCTTGGGTATATCCCTTCTGGGGTATCAACGATTTCGGAGATATAGAAATCCGCGTACATCTCAAAGAAGCCAAGCTTGATCGTTTGGCCTGGTTCGAAGCCGTTATTTCTTGCGAACTTCTCCGCGACGGAGATGTTCACCATGTCCTTTTTGGCGGGCACGCTTTTGATCGGGCAGCGTTTGAAGATGACGTTTGATTCCTCGTTATAGGAGAAAACCCTTGAGACGATTGTTCTGTCTGAGCCTTCTTTGTAGAGATAACAATCGACGACCGTTCTCGCATCAGCTTTCTCAACCTCATCGAGATCAGTTACGGATAAAAGAGTGTCTCTTGGCGTGAAATCGGTGCTGATGATCTCATCGACGTCCTGGTATTCGCTTACGAAGTCTTGGTAATTCTTTTGGACATCAACGATGCATGAACCAAAACAGCATAGCAAGCCTACTGCCAGCATGCTGACGAAAACCATGGAGATGAATAAGCCGAAGAACCTTTTAAAGAAAGGTTTGAACATCGCTTTGATCATTACCACTCAACCTCTTCTGCTTTGACGACGTGCTCGTTGATCTCGTCTTTGATGACTTTGCCGTTTTTCATCGTGACGATGCGGTTGGCCATCTGGGCGATCTCACGCGTATGGGTGACAAGGACAACCGTTTTCCCTTCGTTATGGATTTCTTCAAGGAGCTTAAGGACCGCCTTACCTGAAGCGTCATCCAAAGCGCCTGTTGGTTCATCGCAAAGAAGGATGTTTGATTCTTTGTTGAGGGCCCTTGCGATGGCGACGCGTTGTTGCTGGCCGCCTGAGAGCTGCCTTGGGAATTTGTCTTTCTTATCAAGGAGGCCAACCCTATCAAGGAGCTTAAGGGCTTTTTCTTTGTTACGGCTTCCTGGCGCCAAGGTAACGTTTTGGTAGACGGTGATGTCGTTGATCAGGTTGAAGAATTGATAGATAAAACCGATCTCGTTTCTTCTATAAAGAGTCAGGCCTTTGTCTTTTAGCTTAACGATATCTCTGCCATTGACGATGATTTCGCCTGAATCGACTTTATCAATTGCCCCAAGCATATTGAGGAAGGTGGACTTTCCGCATCCAGAACCTCCAAGAATCACCAAAAAGTCGTGTTCATAGACTTTGAGCGAGACGTCGTTTAAAGCGTACATTAAACCTTCGCCCTCACCATAGGTTTTCACCAGGTTTCTGGCTTCAATAAGCACTTTCTTTTCTTCCATATGCAAAAACTTCCTTAATTGGTGCGTCGCCACGCCACGAAATTTCTTCTTTTAAGATATTTTATACAAATTTTGGCCCGATGTGGGGATTTTGCTCGAAAGAAAAGACCGCCGAAGCGGCTTTTCGTTCGTGATGATTAGGCAAATCTTTTACTTAGGAACAGAGTTAACGATTATCAACACCACATAAAAGGTGATCATTATGGAGCTGATGACGGACTCTGCAAGCCATTGCCCTCTAGGAACGACGCCTGCTTTTCTTTTGGACAAATACAAAGGCAAAGCAATAGCTAATCCAATTGGAGGCAAGACAAAAGAGAGAACCATGTTTAAGAACCACAGAAAACCATATTTCCAGATGAGGAAAATTGCAAAAATGTTCGGTGGCTGCGGTGTTGTCATTCTTCTTTGAGCTGAAGCGCTTTGACCCTCATCACCACTTCGTTAGCAATGATCGTAAGGGTAAGCATGATGAAGGCTCCCCAAGAGACATCGCTTAAGTAGTGGGCAGCTGCTAAGACGCGGGCAATAGCGACTAGTAACACAAGAGCGCCAGCGCAGATGAATGCAGGAAGCTGATATTTCTTGAGTTTCTCATTTGCGAGAGGGAAGAAAGTCACGACGACAAAGAGGATAGACACTTCAGCGGTATGTCCGCTTGGGTATGATTTGAAGTTGTCTTTGTCGATTCCATAAGCCTCCATAAGATCCTTGTAGTTTTTGCATGGCTCCCACCAATTATGGAAAGCGACATTCTCTTCGACTGAGATGAGCCTGTAACGAGGCCTATGCATGATGTCTTTGAGTCCGGTGACTGCTCCTAATAAAGCCGCGGCAAGAATGACGGCGATAATGACAAAGACGATCCACATGTTCTCGTTCTTGAAGTCTTTGAATAAGAAGTAGCCTCCAACCATCAAAGCAGCCTCAGGCAAGATGACGATGAAGTAGCCGACCCATTTCGGGGCAGCGCCATAGAAACCGTTGATGCCAAAGTATTCTCCTGCTGGGTAAATGACGGCCAAAGCCAAACAGCCTGCGGCCAAAATCCCAAACAAAACCTTAAGATATGTCTTGTAATTGCCTTTGACGATGAAGGCGATGAAACCGCCTCCCATTACGGCAACTCCACCGAAACCGATGGTCGGAAGGATGGCGGACGCAGTCAAAGCGAAGCCATTAGTAGGGGAAGCAATGGCTTGCGAAATGCTTAGGTCGAAAAAGGAACCAAGAATGATTCCGATGATTGCCGTGCCCCAGGCAACGAGCAAAGGGATTCTCATATTTTTCATAGCGGAATAATTATAACCCTATCGAATTGATGAAGGAATTGTTCCAAAAACCACTTTCATCAAATAAACTATTCCCATATGGATTTCTTTGGTTTTGGCGGCTACCAACGCGAGCCTGAAGGTTGGGGCTCTTGGCAACAGCTTTTGCTCGTCACCTCGTTTGTGGTGGCCATGGTCTTTTTCGCAGTCTTCTTTGGCATGAGATATCGCCACGAAGAGGAAGCGAAGAAGCTTTTTGTTCTTAAAGTCACAGCGATTGTATTGGACACAATTGAACTCACAAGGATTGTCATTCTGTCCTTCCGCAGCGGAAATCCTATGCAATTCATGTATCATTTGCCTCTTTTCCTTTGCAGCTTCCAATTCATCACGGTGCCAATCGCTGCCTTTGGCAAAGGAAGGATCCGCGAAGCTGCGGCCGATTTCGTTTTCCTCTTTGGCATCCTTGGCTCAATCGCTGGAACATATGGAGCAGGGCAGAACTATAGCGCTTACCCGGTTTGGAGTTTCGACAATGTCTTCTCAACCATCACCCATACGATGTCAGGCTTCGCTGGCTTGTTTGTTGTGATATCAGGACTTCTCACTTTCAAAGCGAAGAACATCAAATGGGTCGTTGTAACTTTGTTCGCTTTCGCGGTTGTCGCTTATATCGTCAACATCAGCATCGACTACAATTACATGTTCCTTATGAGGGGAGATGGCACACCATATGACATCTTCTATAACCTCGTGAATGGAAACCGCATTCTCTATCCGCTCACCGTAATGTTCCTCTTCGTTCTTTATATGGGCGCTGTTTATGGCGTTGCGTATGCGATCCCATCATTTAGGAAACAGGCTTTCGCCAAAGAAGTGGTCATGGAGGCAAATTGACTTCGTCACTTAGATTTTCTATCATTTAGCAGTATGAAAAAGTTAGCTTTATTGGCCACCTCAGCGGCCGCCCTTCTCTTAAGTTCTTGCAGCGGATACGTCTCCCATTGGAATGCAAGAATGTTCGTCCATTCCAATACCTCCCATTCTGCCTTGATGGAGTTTGATGAGTTCTCGGGCCTCATGGTCTTAAATATGAGAGCCAGTGAAGGCAATGGTTCCACTTTGAAATATGAGACTAAGTTAGGCGAAGGGAAGTTCACAATTTCGTACGCCACAGACGAAAAGGTCGCCCAAGAGATCTTCACCATCGAGGGAGGCCAAACCAAAAACGATACTTGGACCGTTCCAACTATCGGCGCCTTCTATCTCCTTGTCGAATCAGAAGGAACCGCCAAAAACGGCAAGTTCGAGTTCAACCTCGTTCACTAATCAACAATGTGGGGAAGGCTGGCCTAGTGCTCAGCCTTCTTTTTTATTTCCAAATAGGTAGAAAAATACCTGTTTTCGTCTTAGACGAATATGGAAAGTAAAGCCCCTTCTTGCTATAGTAACTAAGAGAAAACAAAAAGGAGAAACATATGTCAGCCGCTGATGATATTTTTATCAAGAATATGAACGATATCCTTAACAATGGAACCTGGGATACCGATTATCCAGTCCGCCCACACTGGGCAGATGGAACCCCAGCTCACACCGTTAAGAAATTCTGCATCGTCAATCGTTATGATTTAAGCAAAGAGCTTCCAATCCTCACCATCCGTAGAACCTATTTCAAGTCCTGCCTTGATGAGCTTCTTTGGATCTGGCAAAAGAAGAGCAACAACATCCATGACCTCCATTCCCATGTCTGGGATAGCTGGGCGGATGAAACCGGCTCAATCGGAAAGGCCTATGGCTATCAGCTCGCCAAGAAATCAATTTACCCAGAAGGTGAGTTCGACCAGGTCGATAGAGTTCTTTATGACCTTAAGCACAACCCACATTCCCGTCGCATCATGACGAACCTCTATAACTTCGAGGATCTTCATGAGATGCATCTTTACCCATGCGCCTACTCGATGACCTTCAACGTTACTGGCGACACCCTTAACGGCATCCTCAACCAAAGAAGCAACGATATGCTTGCCGCGAACAACTGGAACGTTCTTCAGTACAGCCTTCTCCTTATCATGTTCGCCCAAGTCAGCGGTCTCAAAGTCGGTGAGCTCGTCCACGTCATCGCTGACGCTCATATCTATGACCGTCACGTCCCAATCATCAAAGAGATCATCGCTAAGCCAACCCACAAAGCTCCTAAGCTCTGGGTCGATCCAAACATCAAAAACTTCTACGATTTCACCGTCGACAGCTTCAAGCTCATCGATTACGAATATGAGCCTCTCGACAAGAAGATTGAGGTCGCCATTTAATGATTCGCATCATCCTCCACGTTGATAATGAATGGGGCATCGGCAAAAAGAATGACCTGATGTTCCATCTCCCAAAAGATATGGCCTTCTTCAGAAACACGACCAAAGGCCATGTTGTCGTCATGGGTGAGAACACCCTTCTCTCCTTTCCTAATTCCGCGCCTTTAAAAAATCGCACCAACATTGTCTTATCAGCAGACCCAACCCATGAATACGAAGGCTGCATCAACCTTCATTCCATGGAGGATTTGCATAGGAAAATGAGGGAGTTCGAAGAAAAAGGCGAGGATGTTTACGTCATTGGTGGCGCTAGCATCTATAGAGCTCTCCTCCCATATTGCGACGATGCTCTCGTGACCAAAGTCGATGCGGTAGGGGGAGCGGATGTCTTCTTCCCTAACCTTGATGAAGATCCTTCCTTCGAATGTGTTGAACAAAGCGAAAAAGAGAAGGACGAGGACGCTTACATCACCTTCACGCGCTACGTGAATAAGAACAAATTGCCTTTATAAAGATAAAAGACGAAGAACAGGCCATGCGCCTGTTTTTTGTTTATACAAAAGAAACGATACAAGGTGTACCAATCTTAATGCTTTACATGGGCTCTTTCATGTGGTTAACTAGTTTCGTTTACTAGATAACCTCGTGACGATAACAAACAACATCCGGAGCCGAATATGAAAATAGCCTTATCGACCGAATCCTCAAGCGACCTCCCAAGAGACCTTGCGGAAAAACATAGCATCCACGTCATCGCCTTTACCGTCGTGAAAGGCGAAGAAACCGTCAAAGACGGAGAGGAGACCTTAGAAAGCCTCTATTCCTTCGTCCAAGAGAAGAAGATGCTTCCACGTACGACCGCCGTGAACATTGAGGAATTCAAAGAGCATTTCTCAAACCTCTTAAAAGAGTATGACGCCATCATCCATGTCAGCATGAGCCACGCTTGCTCTAGCGCTTATGACAATGCCGTTGCCGCTGCAAAAGAATTCGAAGGCAAGGTCTTTGTCGTCGATTCCCTCGTCTTCCACACAGGACAGGCTCTATTGGCCTTATATGGCGCTTCGCTCATCAAAGACGGACTCAAACCAGAAGAGATCGCTGACGCCTTAAAAGAAAGAGCGAACCACATATCAACTACCGCCACCCTTGAAACGGTCAATTACCTCTACAAAGGCGGAAGATGCAACGCCCTTGCCATGATCGGTGCCAACATTCTTGGCCTCCGTCCGATGGTGGAGCTCCGCGAAGGCTCAATCAAGCTTGCGAAGAAATTCATCGGTCCTCGTAGACTTTGGACAAACGCCTATATCAATTTCGTCCTAAACAGAATCGAAAAGAATGGGGCAGACAAAACCGTTGCCTTCGTCTCCTCAACGACTGATATGCCTGAGGCAACTGAAATCGCAGTCAATAAACTCAAAGCCGCAGGATTCGAAAACGTCTTCATTGCGAAAGCAGGGGCGACCATCGGAACCCACACAGGCCCAGGAACCTTTTCCATCGAGTATTTCGCCGATGGCCCTCATTCCTGGTCAATCTTATAAAAAAAGCCGACCCACTAGGGCCGGTTTTCTTTTTATTCAGCGTCGATGACGTCTTTCTCTTCTTTCTTTTCCTCGCCGCTAAGATCATCGAAGCTAAGAGGCACGCTCTGTTTTGTGACCGCATATGCGATATCGATAACCCAGATGATGAAGGAAACGCCAGGGATGCAGTTGATGATGAAGAAGATGAGGCGTCCCGTGTTGCTAGCCTTGTCCTCAATAAGGATGAATAAACGGTAGAGCCAGCAGAACCAGAAGAAGACACTGAAGATGATTTTGACGACTTTGTCGAGTGAGTCGTACCACTTGATATAGGAATCCATAAAACACCTCTATTTGAACCTGATTATTATAGCAAAGAAAAAGGCTCCCACTAGGGGAGCCCTAAGTTTTAAAAGGGAATTAGGCAGCTTTGCCAACGGAACCGAAGAGTTCCATCTTCTCTTTGACTTTGGCTTTGATGGCCTCAACGCCTGGCTTGAGGATCTTACGTGGATCGAAGCCTTTCTCTTTGTTAGCGGCACTTGGGTCGGCTTTGCCTTCAGCGCAGTACTTGATGGTAGCGGCGGCGAAGACTAACTGGCACTCAGTGTTGACGTTGATCTTGGACATGCCTTTGGCGATAGCGGCTTTGACTTGCTCATCTGGGATGCCGGTTCCGCCATGGAGAACAAGTGGGATGCCAGAGGTGGCAGCCTGGATCTTCTCTAAAGCGTCGATGTGGAGACCTTTCCAGTTCTCTGGGTAGATGCCGTGGATGTTGCCAATGCCAGCAGCGAGGAAGTCAACGCCAAGGGCGACGATCTTCTTGCACTCTTCTGGGTCAGCGACTTCACCGTCAGCGGTGACGCCATCTTCGGTTCCGCCGATAGCACCGACTTCAGCTTCAATGGAGAGGCCTTTGTCGTGGGCAAGGGCGACGAGCTCAGCGGTCTTGGCAAGGTTCTCTTCAATTGGGAGGGAGCTGCCATCGAACATGACGCTCGAGAAACCAGCGGCGATGCACTCCTTGACGGCATCATAGGTGCCATGGTCAAGGTGGAGGGCGACTGGAACGGTGATGCCCAAGGATTCATCCATGGCACGAACCATAGCGGCGACGACTTTGAATCCGCCCATGTACTTGGCAGCGCCAGCGCTGACGCCAAGGATGACAGGGGATTTGAGTTCCTGAGCGGTCTGAAGGACGGCTTTGGTCCATTCTAAGTTGTTGATGTTGAAATGTCCGACGGCATAGTGACCATCGTGGGCAAGCTTCAACATTCTTGTTGCATTAACGATCATTTATTTGAACCTCCTAAGTTCAATCAGTATGTAAATTATCATTCATATTCGCCTTTCTTTCAATCATTCTGATAAGAATGACTG
The DNA here is from genome assembly GCA_902800255.1 of uncultured Erysipelotrichaceae bacterium. Classification (GTDB taxonomy): domain Bacteria; phylum Bacillota_I; class Bacilli_A; order RFN20; family CAG-826; genus UBA4951. Next base: position 44,424 of record CADCDV010000002.1, read on the forward strand.
AGGAAAAGAAAAGGACCGCGTTATGCGGCCCTATTTTTGTTGATGGGGTGATTAGGCCATGGCGACGTCAGTGAGTAAGGTGACGGCAGCGATGGCTGGCATGATGAAGTTGTTGCTTCCATCGGAGACGGAAGTGGCGAACTCAAGGGTGTTCTCACCTTTGATGAGGTTGGTGTTCTTGAGAACGAGCTGTTGTAAGGAGCCATCTTTTGGAAGGTCGAAATCAACAGTGGTGACGGATAAGCCATTGACCTTGATGGTGATGAAGTCGATGAGGTTGTCGATCGGGACATTGGTGACTTCGCCTAAGGCAAGGTAAACGTCGATGTCAGACATGCCGTTGGTGGCAGTGGTGACGGTGAACTTCATGGAGCCGCCGGACTTGAAGCCGGTAGCAACTTCCCAGCCAGTTCCTTCGAGGGTAGCGAACTCGGCATCGCCTTTATCAAGGTCGATAAGAGCGTCGTGAGCGGTAAAGACGTAGGAGCTACCAAATTCGGATTTGGTCGCGGAAACGGTTCCAGCCGCATCGTCGTAGGTGACGTACTCATTGTCTTTGATGACCTCTTCAGGAAGCTGAGGGGTGTTGGCAAGAAGATCTTTCTTGGTCTTCTCGTAGTTCTCGCTGTAGGTGTTGTAGTTCACGTAGCTGACGAGGAAGGAAATACCAGTGATGAGAAGGGCAACGACGCCTAAGAGGATGGCGACGGAAGAAATGAGATGGTATTTGATCTTGTTAAGAAGCTTTTCAAACTTATTCATTTTCTTCAGCCTCCTCTCCGCCGTTCTTCATGATGTTCATGATGTTAAGGACACAAGCGAATCCGCCAATGAGGAGTCCGCCAAGGGCGAACGCGTCAATGGAGATAAGGGCTGGTTGCCACCATAAGTAGCTGTCCTTTGGTGGGATGGCGACGATGGCTTCTGATGGGTCAGCGGAGGCGTTGTAAGTGGCGTTTCTCCACATGGCGTGGCAGTAAGCGTAGGCAATCTCGTGCATGGCTTCACGTAAGCGGAGCTGGACACGGACTGGAGTGGTAGCAGCGGTGCCGATTGCATTAGCAACGGTGTTTCCGCCACCGAGGTTGAGGTTGCCACCGAAACGGAAGGAGAAACCGATATCCATGTTGGTCTTGTTCTCGGTCATGTCGGTGATGATCTGTCCACGGAATCCCCATTCTCTGCGGAGGACGCCTTGGATAAGGGCTTCGTTACCACCGGTCCAGATGCCACCAATACGGTTGAAGGAGGTCATGATACCGACGGTGCCGCCATTCTTAACGGCTTCTTCGAAGGAACGGAGATAGAGCTCACGGAAGGTTTGCTCAGTCATCCAGGCCATGTTGGCCATACGGTTGAAGTCTTGGTCGTTGGCGACGAAGTGTTTGACGAATGTCATACGGCCATAGATGCTGATGCCTTTGATGATCTCAGAGACATAGCGGCCGGAGAGGATTGGGTCCTCGGATTGATAACCGCAGTTTCTGCCACCATAGGTTGAACGGTGGAGGTTGCAGTTTGGAGAGAAGATGCCATCAGCGCCAGAGGCGTTCATGTCATTACCCATGGATTTGCCGAGCTTGTAGGTAAGAGCTCTGTTCCAGGCTTGGCAGCCCATTGTTGGACCAGGGTAGGCTGGGCAGTTGATTTCGTCGTTCTGTCCTAAGCCACCGCCGATCATAGCGGCGCCTTCTTCGAACTTGAAGGCACTGGCATTACTAGAATCACGTAAGCCGATCTCGGTCATGCCGCGGCCAGCGTAGTTGGAGTTTTCGGTAACGATCTTCTTGGAGTTGTCGAAGTCGAGCTGATCAAGAACGTCGTTCCATTCTTCGGCGTCATAGTCTTCGCCACACTTCATACCGGTTTCGGTGAGTTGGCCGTTTTCCATGAGCTTGAGGTCTCCGCCGCTGTTCCAGGTTGGAGCTTCGGTTGGGATTGGGTTGCCCCAGTAGTCTTCTGTGGCGTTGTCCCAGTTGTCGGACATGGTCTTGGAGTAGCTGTAGTTGGCGATTGGCTCTGGATCGGATTCACGTTCCATAAGCTTATCGGTCCAAGGCTTGTCTTCTTCACATTCAGTGAGAAGAGCTGGGAAGTTGTTACGGTGGACGAATTCGATGCCCTGGTCGACGGAAGTACCATCGATTGGCATGCCTTCGTAGGCGTTAGGACCAACGAAACGGTTCTCAACGGTTTCACCGGTGATTTCGTCTTTGTCGATCATGACGTCGTTGGACACCTTGTAGGTGATTGGAGAAACGTTCTCTTTGACGTGGTGGGCGTCGGTCATGAAGTTGAGTTCATAGTTGCCCGCTTCGAGTTCGTAACCGGTGTGGTTATTGTTATTGGCATCATAGTCGTCATAGGACTTGAAGTCCTTGGTGTCGACTTCGATGTCGATGGTGCAGACCTCGCCAGGTTTGAGTAATGGGGTCTTTTCGTAACCGACTAATTTGCGGAAGGATTTCTCGATTCCGCCTGGGGTGTATGGAGCGGTAAGGTAAATCTGAACGAC
>CADCDV010000003.1 GCA_902800255.1 uncultured Erysipelotrichaceae bacterium
TCGAAGACAAAAGCCGCGGAAGCGACTACGGCGACTAATAAGCAAAAAGAAAACGCCCCACCGAGTGGTGAGGCGCTTTTTATTTACGCTTATTCTTCGTATTGAGGACGAAGCTGTCTTGTGCTCATCCACATGGTTCTCATACCAAGTAAGAAGAGGAAGATGAACATCGCAAATCGAGATAAGAATGGGATGAATCCAATAAGTGAGAGAAGACCTGGCGCAAGGGATTCCCAATAGCTGATCTTCTGGGTCTGCCAGAAGGTGAGAATGCGATTTGGATTATGTTTGCCTCTGGTCATGAGGAAGATGAGTAAGCCATAGAGGAAGACAAGGCCGACGTTGATGGCAAAGGCGATGCCAGTGTAACTCCAGGCCATGGTGTTCTTGGTGCTTTCATAAGAAGCGGCAAAGAATCCTTTGTATGATTCAAGAACATCATTTCTATGTTCAGCGGTGCCGTAAGAGTGCTCATATTCCTCGCCTTTCATATTCTTGGAATAGAGGTCTTTGAGGTCGAATTTGTCAGGGAAATCGTATTTTCCTTGGACAGCGGAAACGTATGAAGAAACTCCGTCAGGTTTCTTTATAGCAACGAAGGATTCCTCGCTGAAGACGATGATGTTGGTTGCCCAAGTGACTTCATCGGTGTTGAGCCCAGCATTTGGATCGTTCTTATCAAGGATGTTAGCAGCAGTGTAAGCGTAGACGGTTGATCCAGAGAGCTTAGCGGCGCTGACGTAGTAAACGACGAGGTCACAATAAGTGACATCTTTCATGGTTGGCTTACCAGCAGTCTCGCTTCCTTCGGCAACGAGCTTGGATTCTTTGACGGTGTAGTAGTGGCTGTAATGGTCGGCCTGGTTTCCGTCTTTGTCCTTGCAAACCTTTTTCCAGCTTTCTTCGTTAACGGTCAATTTGCCGTTTTCGAAGGACATTGAGACGTTTTCGTCGTTAAGGGTTTTCTCGAATTCGGTTAAGGAAGTGTCGAGGCTGTAATTTGAGCCGTCGAAGAAGGCCGCTCCAGACCTGGTGAAGTAGATGACCATCGTTGGGATGGTGGCGATAATGCAGGCCACGATAGCCACGATGATGGCAGCATACCAAGGCTTTTTAGTGGAGCCTTCGATACATCTGTCGTTAGAGAAGAGGGTGCTGAAAAGGAACTTGATATTAGCCCAAAGTCCCGATGACTTCTTTTCTTTTTGTTGTGTTGGTTTAACTGTTGTCGCTTTTATTTTTCTTTTTGCCATAGTTGTTTCGTAATTTTACGCAATGAAACTCTACAACAAACTCAGGGTTTATACAATTAAACCTTTTAGGTTTGGAAAAAGGAAAAAGTTGCGTATGAACCAAAATTGGTTATACTAAATCACCCAAGCACAAACTTGGGATTGTTCTAATAGTTGGGGTCGTTCCGGTTTTGACGGGGGATTGATCTGGCCTGGATTGCAGTGGTCTGATAAACCTTAAGATCAAAAACCAATAACTGACAACAGTTATATCCATGCGAACCGCGCTATGCGCGCTTCGTACGCTTGCGCTTAATCAGTAACCTGAGGGTTTCCTGGCATAGATCCAGGAGCAGCGTGTCCTTCGCTTGATTCGTGCCTCTCAAGCGTTTCGGGCATCATACAAAGGCAATAGCCACGTACCTTTGACTAGAGGGAAATGGTGAAATTCAACTGGTCTAGCTTTCCGCTCTTTGACTTCGTCATAGCGGTGAGTTAAATTCCGACGAAGCCTAAACTGTAGGCGTCCTCGTTGGAGATCCTTCGGACGCGAGTTCGACTCTCGCCGGCTCCACCAACCAATAAAATCCCAGGCTCGAGGCCTGGTTTTTTATATTCAACGAAAATGAATGTATTAATCTCCTACCACATAGTGGTAAGATTTTTTTGTTATCTCAGGAGATTTATATGTCAAACCTCAAAGAAAAATGGCTTTCAATGTCCAAGAGACAGAAAGTCAACCTCATCACAGGAATCGTTTTATGGATTCTTGCCGTCGCTTATGTTGTTGTCATGAGCTTGGCTCCAACCATTTGGCCAAAATCCACCATCGCAACGAGCCTTACCCTTTCCGTTCCAATGACTGGCGGCTTCGATGATGTCTGGCCACGCATCCTCGGCAGCATCTATTACATCTGCCTTTGCATGGGCATCGCTAATGCGCTCAACCTCATCCTCCGTCTTCCAAAAGGAGTTTCCTCCAAAACCAAGACAACCCTCAGCCTCTTAGCTTCCTTTGCCCGTTACGCCGGACTCATTGTTTCAATCCTTCTCGTTATTGCCGTTTGGGGCGTTAACTCAACCGCACTTCTTGTTAGCGCTGGCATCATCGCTCTTATCATTGGTCTTGGTGCCCAGTCGCTTATCAGTGACATCGTCGCTGGTCTTAACATCGTCTTCGAAAGCGAATTCAAAGTCGGCGATATCGTCGTCATCGATGACTATTACGGAACCGTTACCGAAATCGGTCTTACCACGACCAAGATTGTTGACCTTTCCGGCAACGTCAAAACCATCAATAACTCCCACATTACCACAGTCGTTAACCTCAGTGAGAACCCATCCCTCGCTTTAGCGGTCATCACCATCGACTACAACGAGAACCTTCCACGCGTTGAGGAAATCATCCGTAACAACCTCAATGAGATCAAAGCCAACATCCCTCAGATGGTTGGTGAACCTGAATACCTCGGTGTCTCCTCCTTAAGCGCTTCGAGCGTCGATCTTAAGATTGCTTGTCACTGCGACGAGAAAGACAGATTTGCTGTTGAACGTGCTCTTAACAGAGAGCTTTACCTCCTCTTCGTCAACAACGGAGTCGACATCCCATTCAACCAGATCTCCCTTTCTTACCGCGATCCTTCCGAAAAGAGAGAAAACCCAAAATCTGCTGCAAAACCTGCACAGAATTCTGAAAACTAATACAATTTCCTGACATTTTATGGGCGACTATACCAACCGTTACTATGGAGGAATTAACAAGGAGTGCCAAATCCGCTCCAATACTTTTCATAGTCACGCAAACGCCCATCACGTCTCCATAGATACGAAAAAACTTGAGGAACAGGAGACTCTCTCGTCGGCGAGTTCAACCGCTGCTCAAACAGCAACTACCGCGGCTACGACAACGACTACCGCTGCTGCCTCTTCAACTGCTGCCGTCAGCACCAGCGCAGCTGTTGCCGGTGGAACTGCAGCAGCAGTGGCCACAGCTACAGTTGTGGTTGTCGCTTCAGCCATCTTTGTTCCATCCGTTAATGAGTTCAAATACGAGAGCACGGCCAATACCCTCTCCTATTCTTTCGAATTAAATTACAAGAACGCTGACTCTGCTGTCGTAGTTCTTGAAAATCGTCTCGAGAAATATGAGCAGTTCTTTGAGCTCGAATCCTATTTCCCTGAGGAAGAGATGGCAGATAACGATGAAGGCTTCTTTGCCTTCGAGGAAGGAAGATTCACCGACCTCACTCCGTCGACAACCTACCGTCTTTCCGTCTCGGTCATAGACGGAGACAATACCTACGACGTCTTCAGTGAAAGAGTTAAGACCAACGATATTCCAGCCTCTGACTTTGTTATCACTGCGGACTTCTCTCTTAACGAAGAGACCCAGTGTCTTGATGGAACGATCAGCATTGACGATCCGGGCCATTACTACGAAGAAGGTTCGATCTATGCCGAAATCATCGACAACTATTCATCGTATCCTGAGATAACCGATGCAAGCGGCAACCCATTCGAAGACCATTACGATGAAGAGCGCGAGCGGCTTAGCAGGGTCTATGAGATCTCTGATTTAAGCGCGACTCAATCCTTCTATGTCGGCGGACTTGAAGGCGGCGATAATGGACTTACCTTAGCCATCTACGCGACAAGCACCTACGAAGGAGAACCTTCTTCGAAGCCATATTTCCAAAAGAACTACGCCTACAGCGCTCCTGTAACATATGTTACCTTCAACTTCTATAACGATGACGGCACCGTCATTTGGGATACTCAAACCATCCCATATGGTGAACAGGTCTTCTACGCAGGCGAAACAAACCTCGATGAGGAAGCCGATAGAAGAAGCAGCGATACCAAAACCTACTTCTTAGGCTGGGCGAGCTCAGTCGGAGGAGAACCGTATGACGGTGAGATGTACGCCTTCGAAGACAGAGACTACTATGCTGTCTTTGGTGAAAAGATCTACACCGTAACCATCTATGATGGTGATTACACTATTTTGCAGGTAGAGGTACCTTACGGAGAAACCTTCTGCATCCAAGAAAGCCAAGCCGCCGGCTACGACCACTATAAAGAAGCGGATGAGAATGGCTGCTACAGCTTCGATCACTACGAAGACATTAACGGCAATATCATCTCTGAATATGATGAGATAACCATCACGGATAATTTGGAGATCTACGCCACCTACGTAGTTACTGCCGAATCCGTCCATACGGTCTTCCTTGATTACGATGGAACCGTTCTCCAAGACAATTATCAGATGGCCTATTACGGCATCTATTACGACTATTCGCTTCCTACAAGAGAAGGTCCGACTGCCGACGATCCGAAGTACATCTTCCTTGGATGGACCTGCGAAGAGATGGATGACCGATTGATAACCAACAACGAGATGTATGAGCTTGATGCGTCGAATTACGGTGGACAGACTTTAACGTTCACCGCGACATATGTCGAAGGCGAATACACGGTTACCTTCCTCAATGAAGACGGCACCGAAGTATTAGCCACCCAGTACGCCTATTCTGGCGATGAGGTTTACTATCCTTACGACGATCCTCAGAAAGAACCAACGGAGACCATACAATACATCTTCGTTGGATGGGACACCGTGCCTAATGGCACTCACGGATTACGTGAATTCCCATCCGTTACAGAAGATGCCTGGTACTACGCTTGCTTCATTGAAGAAGAAAGACTGTACACAGTCACGTTCTACGATGGTCAAAGCGCAATGTATTATTCCTCTACCACCTTTGGTGAGACGTGGAGCATCGATGGAAGCGATGTCGGCAGCGAAGACTTCTGGAAAGAGCCAGATGCAAATGGTTGCTATGAGCTCGATCATTTCGAAGACGCTAATGGCAATACTATTGAGAGCAACCAGGAATTCACGATCACCGAAGACATGGACATTTATATGATCTTCACTACCTACGCCGAATCTGTTCACACCGTTTTCTATAACTGGGACGGAACGCTTCTCCAAGACGAATATCAAGAAGCCACAACGGGTATTTACTACTCAGGAGATACTCCTGAAGCACCAGAGCCTGAAGAAGAAGGCGGAATAATGGAATTCTATGGATGGCACTGCGCAGAAACAGACACTGATATCTACATTGAAGATATGTACGAATTCGATGCCAGTGACTATGCCGGAGGAACCTTAACCTTTACGGCGATATTTAACGAAATGCATTAACACCTTATTTGATTTTATAAGGGATTTGCGGGGGTTATTTATTACAAAACCCCCTTTTTCTTTATTTTTTGGTTAACAGCAGTAAACTAAAGACGACGCCAAAGGAGTTTATCCATGGACGAAATACTCGAAGAAGAGAAGAAGCCTTCTCAACCAAAACACACTGCTTTATTTGTTACTTCAACAATAGCCATCTTTATCGTCGCGCTTTTGTTGCTTTTCGTTTGGAGTATAAACTTCAAAGAGATAGTTGATTCTGCGGATCAAGGAGGAGAACTCAATGGTCTCGCGATATTCTTTGCCGCCATCTTTCTTGCTTTGCCATCCTTAGTGGCGTTGGCCTTGACCGTAATAATTTCGGCCGTCTTCGCTCCGCTGACGCTCGTTAAGCTGCGTAAGAGTTCTTCAAAGGCCTTTTCCATAGTTGGACTAGTTTATGGAATTGCTTTTATTGTTGCTGTCATAGCAACGGTTGTCCGAGCTGTTCTCTTTTTCTCGGGCATCCAATAAAGCCTATATTCTTTAGCGGCCCATCAGGGTCGCTTTTTGTTTTTTATAAAGGCGACCGTCGTTAAGGATTTGCGATATAAAAACAAGAAATCCTTTTTGTGGCACATCCGTGACCGTCCTTCAATAAACTTAAGGTAATCGAATAGGAGTTATATCCATGGAAGAAACAATCCAACAAGAAGAGAAGACTGTCCCTTCTAAACCTAAGAAAAAGCGCATCGTTTTGTTTGTGCTTGCCACCATCGTCCTTGCCGTATGCGTATATTGCATTCTCTTTATCTGGTCCATCAATTTTCAAGAGATTGTTCAGACCGTTAAAGATGGCAATCCTGCAGACGAAATGGCCGCCATCTTGGCCGTCCTCATGCTCTCGATTCCTTTCTTAGCAGCAGGCGCCATAAACGTTTTGCTTGCCTTGATCTTTGGTCCTCTTTGCTTAGGCATGCTTCGCAAGAGCTCAATCAAAGTATTTTCAATTCTTGGCATCCTTTATGGCATTGCTCTATTTGGAACAGCCATTGCATCGGTCGCTAGAATCGTAATGTACATCATGGGTGCAATGTAGAAGAAAAAACTAAAACAGAGAAACGCACGGAAACAAACGCCGTGCGTTTTCTTTTTAAACAACTCCTTACAATTTACCCAAAAAATGAGATATTATGAAATAAAGGGAACATAGTTTAAAGCAGCGGTCATAAGAATGGGCCAGATGTTTGATCCTTTGTTTTCCGATGCTTGGCTAGATTGGAGGAGACCTATGGACATCAGTAAAATCGTTGGCCAAAAAGTTGTTACGGCCGACGGCGAAACCCTCACCATCATGAACCTAGACGGACAGTACCTCCAACTGAGCAATGGGAAGCTCTACTCTTTTGAACTTGCCCACAATAACGGATTCATCAAATTCAAAGAAGCGGCAATGCAAAAAGAAGTGAAAGAGCACTTCGAAGACGAAAGCAAAAAGAAAGAAGAGAATCTCCAGAAGCAAAAAGAACTCGAAGAGAAGTTCCTCAAAGAGCAGATGGAGAAAAGAAAGAAGCGCCTTGAAGCGCAAGCCCCTCAGAAACCAGCGAAAAAGAACTCGAAACGCGCTTAGTAGCGGAAGTCGTTAATTCATAAATATTTTTTCATCGTCGAGAGACGTTTTTTCTTCCACGTTCATATATATGAAGTGTATATTAATCTAGTATTCTAGAGGGGCTGCACATATGGCTAAGATAGCGTTCGATTGCGAGAAATATTTGAAAGTTCAAAGAGAGAACATCCAAAAGAGAATCGCCTCCTTTGGTGACAAACTCTACCTTGAATTCGGTGGCAAACTCTTCGACGACTATCACGCCAGCAGAGTCCTTCCAGGATTTAAGCCAGACACCAAGCTCCACATGCTTTTAGGCATGAAGAACAAGGTTGAAGTCGTCATCGTCGTCAATTCCAACGATATCAATACCAACAAAGTCAGAAATGACCTTGGAATCACCTATCAAGCCGAAGTCGAAAGACTTATTGAGGCCTACAACGAAGTTGAGCTCTATGTCAGCAGCGTCGTTTTCTCTTTCTATCAGCCTCTTCCACTCGTCGATGCCTTCATCACCAAGCTCACTAACAGTGGAATGAAGGTCTACAAACATTACGAAATCAATGGCTATCCAAGCAACATCCCTGTCGTTTGCTCTGAGGAAGGCCTTGGAAGAAACGAATACATTGAGACGACTAGACCAATCATCGTCGTCACCGCTCCAGGCCCAGGAAGCGGAAAGATGGCAACCTGCCTCTCTCAGCTTTATCACGACAATAAGCGTGGTATCCGTGCTGGCTACGCCAAATACGAAAGCTTCCCAGTCTGGAATCTTCCATTAAAGCACCCAGTCAACCTTGCTTATGAGGCCGCAACCGCTGATTTGGAAGACGTCAACATGATTGACCCATATCACCTCGAAGCCTATGGCAAACAAGCCGTTAACTATAACCGCGATGTCGAGACCTTCCCTCTCCTCAAAGCCATTTTCGAGAAGATCTATGGCAAGAGCCCATACAACTCACCAACCGATATGGGTGTCAACATGATCGGCTTTGCCATCAAAAACGAAGAGGCCGCTATCGAAGCCTCCAAAGCCGAAATCATCCGTAGATATTACCAAGCCAAGAAGAACTGCTTCCTTGGTAAGTTCAAAGATGATGCCGTCACCAAAGAAGAGATGCTTATGAACACTCTTGGCATCAGCACAGCCGACCGTAAGGTCGTTGCCGCTTGCCTTAAGAAAGAGGAACTCACTGGTGTCCCATGCTGCGCTCTCGAACTTCCTAACAAGAAGATCGTCTGCGGCAAGAGATCCCCATTATTCGGTTCCTCTGCGGCAGTGCTTCTCAACGCCCTTAAGATTCTTGCCAAGATCGATGACAAGATCCCGCTTATCTCCCCAGAGGTCATTAAGCCTATCCAAGATCTCAAGGTTAATTCCCTTAATAACCACAACCCAAGGCTCCACGCCGAAGAGGTTCTCATCGCCCTTGCCATTCAGGCCAACAGTAACCCTCTTGCGAAGATCGCTCTCCAGCAGCTTCCAAAATTAAAAGGCTGCCAGGTTCACTCCTCAGTCATCCTTCAGGAAACCGACTTCAACACTTTCAAGAAACTTGGCATCGACGTCACCGAAGAAGCTGTCAGCAGAGCGCATCGTCTCTACACAAAATAACAGCGAATTATAAAAAAGCCCCTGCAAATCGCGGGGCTTTTCTTTTTAAATGCCTTTAGTTCCGTGCTCGATTCTTGCTAAGGCTTCTTCACCTAGGAGAACCCTCACGATATTGGAAGCAAACTCAATCGTGTAATTCATTGAGCGGCCTGTGACGAGGTCTCCATCGATGACTGAACCCTTATCTATATAATTGCCATTACCTTTTTGGAAGCCAGGGAAGCAGACGTAATTCTTCCCATCCAAGTAACCTAGCTCACCAAGGATAGAAGGGGCAGCGCAGATCGCGTAATACTTCTTTCCTAAATCATGGAACTTCTTAATCATCTCTATAGCAGCAGGGGAGTTCTTGATGTTCTCGACTCCTACTTTGCCACCAGGGAGAACGATGAAGTCATAATCTTCTGCCTTAATATCTTTAAGGAAAGCGAGAGCCTCAACCTTAAGGCCCATAGAACTCTTAACGAAAAGCGAGTCTGAGATTGAGACGTATGTGACTTCGATCTCGTGAGTCCTAGTTAATATGTCATGCGTGGAAATGGCTTCGGTCTCTTCAAAGCCATCCGCTAAAAGCATTAGTCCTTTAATCATGGTTATTACCTCAATGAGGATTATAACAAAAAAGGAGCCGTTTTGATTCGGCTCCTTAGTGTTTCAAGAGAACTTATTTCTTGAGGTTGTAGAAGGCTTTCATGCCTGGGTATTCGGCGGTATCGCCAAGCTCTTCTTCAATGCGGAGGAGCTGGTTGTATTTGGCAATACGATCGGATCTGGACATGGAACCAGTCTTGATCTGGCCGGCGTTAAGAGCGACGACAAGGTCAGCGATGGTGGCGTCTTCGGTTTCACCAGAACGGTGGGAGACGACGCAGGTCCAGCCATTTCTCATGGCACGCTCGCAGGTATCAAGGGTTTCGGTTAAGGAACCAATCTGGTTGACCTTGACGAGGACGGAGTTGGAGCAACCCATTTCGATGCCCTTCTCAACATAGAGCTTGTTGGTGACGAAGAGGTCGTCGCCGACGAGCTGGACTTTGCTACCGAGCTTGGCAGTGAGTTTCTTCCAGCCTTCCCAGTCATTCTCGCTGAGGCCGTCTTCGACGGTGATGAGTGGGTACTTCTCAGCGAAGTGGGCGATGATTTCGATCATCTCATCGGTGGTCTTGGTGAAGTCAGCTTTGTTGACTTTGCCTTCTTTGGCGGCTTTCTCGTAGTGCTTCCAGAAGAAGTATTTGCCTTCTTCGTTGTAAAGCTCAGAGGAAGCAAGGTCCATACCAAGGAAGATATCCTTGCCTGGGACATAGCCAGCGGCTTTGATGGCTTCGACGAGGAGTTCAAGTGGCTCTTCGTTGTCGGCTTCTAAGCCATAAGGATCAGCCTTGTTGGCTTTGATAGCGGCTTCTTCTTCGGCGGTCTTGACGAGGTTTGGAGCGAATCCACCTTCATCACCGACGGAAGTGATGTCGCCTTTCTTCTTAAGGATGTTCTTGAGAGCGGCGAAGACTTCAGCACCCATCTGGATGGCATCGTGGAAGGTCTTGGCACCAGCTGGCATGATCATGTATTCCTGGAATTCGACAGCGCTGTCAGCGTGCTTGCCGCCATTGATGACGTTCATCATTGGGACAGGAAGTTTCTTGGCGTTTGGTCCACCGATGTAACGGTAGAGTGGGACACCGAGGTAGTCAGCGGCGGCCTTTGCGCAAGCAAGGGACACACCAAGGATGGCGTTAGCACCAAGGTTCTTCTTGGTTTCGGTGCCATCGAGTTCGATCATGGTTCTGTCGATGAGGACCTGCTCCATGACGTTGATACCGATAAGTTTTGGGGCGATCTTCTCGTTGACGTTTTTAACGGCAGTGAGGACGCTCTTGCCACCGAAGTAGCTCTTATCGCCATCGCGAAGCTCTAAAGCTTCTCTTTCACCGGTGCTGGCGCCACTTGGGACGGCAGCTCTTCCGAAAGCGCCGCTTTCGGTAGTGACTTCAACTTCAACAGTTGGATTTCCACGGGAGTCAATGATTTGACGGGCGTGAATCGATTCAATGAACGGCATATAGGTTATTTTCTCCTTTTTCAATTCACAATCTGCTTTTTCAAAGCAAGAAGAATTATAAAGCAAATGATTATCTTCCTCCACAATTATTGATTGTGGGCTTTTGAAAGCAAAACACCCATAATGGTAAAGATGATCAAAGATTGGAAAGAACTGTTCGATAAAGTGGCAGGGGAAGAATACTCAGCTTCTTTGCATCGTTTCCTTGATGCTGAATATGATGCGCATGTCGTTTATCCGCCTAGGGACATGATGTTCCAGGCTTTTAAGTTCACAAACCCAAAGACTCTTAAGGTCGTGGTTATTGGCCAAGATCCATATCACAACCCAGGTGAGGCTATGGGCATGTCATTCAGTGTTCCTAGAGGCATAGATATTCCGCCTTCCCTTATAAATATTTATAAAGAGATCGAAAAAGACATCGGCTGCAAGATGAACTTCGACAATGGAGACTTAACTCCTTGGGCCGAACAGGGCGTTCTTCTTCTTAACGCATATCTGTCCGTGAGGGCAGGTGTGCCTCTTTCGCATGTGCGTCCAGAGTATGACAAGTTCATGGACGATGTTTTGAGATATGTCGAAAGTCTTGATCAACCTGTTGTTTATATGCTCTGGGGAGGATTCGCCAAGAAGTACGCTTCAAAGGTTACGAACCCAAAGCATATCGTTCTCTCATCGGTCCATCCTTCACCGTTATCCGCGAATAGGGGAGGCTGGTTTGGAAAGCATCTTTTCAGTCAGTGCAACGCCTATTTGACTGAAAGCGGTACCACACCTATTGACTGGCAAATAAAGTGAGATAAACTATTCGAGACCGGAGCCACCAGTAAGTTGGCTGAGAGGAGTCTTCTTCGACTCGACGGAACCTGATCCAGGTAATGCTGGCGGAGGTAGTGTGTTTATTCATTCCTTCGTATTCAGGTACGGAGGTATTTTTTTATGGAAAACGAACAAACCAATGTTCAAAGCGGTTCAAAAACCGCAAAATCCTGGACAAATCTCGTCTCGATTGTCCTAAGCGTCCTTGCAATTGCTTCTTTGCTTTTGCCACTTCTCAAGTATGAAATCTCGGACGATGTTGATGGTTTCCTCTTTATGTGGGACCTCTTTGGAGCTAGCGCTTTCCAGTATGTGTTTGTCGCTGCCTTTGCTCTTCTTGTCATCGCTTTACCTTTAGTGATATTTGGTAAGGATATTCCTGCTTGCGAATCAGGTGCGGTTCTTTCTCTTCTACTTGGCGCCGCTCTCTTATTCTTGGTTCCAAGCACCTATAACGAAACCATGCATGCCGAGACCGAACTTTTCACTGGTCTTGCCCTCTCCTTCTCCTTTGCTATTGCCGCGGCCGTCTTCTCCATCAGCCACTCATTCCAGAAGATGCCTATGACAATCCGCAGCATGGCTGAAGACGCCATCTTCATCGCCACAGCCTTCGCCTTAAACTTCCTTAAGATCCCAGTAGGTCCAACTGGTGGTTCCATCAACCTCCAAATGCTTCCTTTATTTATCATTGCTTTAAGACACGGCCCATTCCACGGACTCGTTTGTGGTGGCATCGTCTACGGTCTTCTTACTTGCTTCACTGATGGTTGGGGATTCGCCTGCTACCCGTTCGACTATCTCATCGGTTTTGGCTCTGTCGCCGTTCTTGGTTTCTTCAAACCTCTTATCGTTGGCAAAGACCAGGAATTCTACAACGTAAAAGGTTTAATCTTTATTGCTGTCGGCGGCATTCTTGCGACCTGTGTCAGACTTCTTGGCAGCACCATTAGCTCTGTTGTCATTTGGGAAACAAGCTTTGTTGAAGCCCTTGCATACAACGCCGGCTACATCCCAGCAAGTGGCGCTGCCGCCTTCCTTATTCTCATGGCAATCTATGGCCCATTACTCAGGGTTAATAGACGTTTCCCAGTCGAAGAACAAGGAAATTAATTTATTAATTTGCTCGATATTGTGTTATAGTGCCCTAGACGAAAGGCATTATTTATGACCGATATTGAAGAAAAGAAAAATGACGGAGTCGAAGAAGAAAGCGACTTCGCCGACGAAATAAAACCAGTCGTAGAACCAGCTCCTGCCCCAGAGGTCAAAGAGGAGCCAGAAGATCAAATTGATCTTCACGCTGAAGAAGCAGAAGAAGAGCCTCAACCAGAGCCAGCTCCTGCTCAAAAAGGAAAGATCACCATCGAATACCCAGACGAGAACCTCGGCAATGTCGAGCTTGCTCGTCAGGAGTTCTATAAGGTCTACCACAGATCAAACATCGTTAAGTGGATCGTCACTGCTTTTTGTTTGATCCTCATTGTCTGTGGCTGGCTCATTCCAAACGCCATCGAAGCCCTTAAAGAAGCTTCAATGATCATCGCCCTCAGCGCTTGCGGCGTTGGCCTTGTCGCCCTCCTTGTTTTCAACTACTTCTGGAAGAAGAAGGTTCAGACTGCGATGAACCGTTACTTCCGCCAATACTACGAAGGCACGAACGCCTATGTCTTCCCATTCCCAGAAAACGTGAACCTTCAAGGAAGCATCGATAACAAGATCGAGCCAGAGGAGCTTAAGAACTGCAACCTCTACAAAGACATCGGAAAGGTTGGCAGCCGTGCCACCTACACCTTCGAGTACATGGGCAAGACCGTGAAGGTCTGCGATGCAGCCGCTCAGGTTGTCGTCGGCAAAGCCCTTCGTACCGTTTTCGTTGGCAAATATCTCTACACCACCAACAACTACAAAGGATCCGACATCCTTATCTACTTCAAAGGCAACAAGAGAGCCCTTCCTCCAACTAACTTAGCTGGCAGAAAGGTTTTCTCTGATTCCAAGAACATCGTCATTTATGGCGACAAAGGCACCGAGAAAGTCATCACCGCTAAGGTGAGAGAAGCCTTAAACGAATTCAAGACCAACAAGATTTTTGTCGATATGGCCATTTCTATTCGTGAAGGCATGACTTATTTCGCGATGGGTTATGAAGATGACTTAATGGTCATCGCCCTTGAGAAACCATTCGATCCAAGACCGACTGTCCAATACGCCGGTGACTTAAAAAAGGTTCTTAATCTCATCGCTCTGCTGAAATAATCCATTTAAAATTTCTATATGGAAGTCGCAAAATTCTTCGAACTTGCCAACCAGTACCCATGGGCCTATGTCGCGGTCATTTTCAACCTCGGCGTGGTTTTCATGAACGGCTGGACCGACGTCCCTAATTGCATTGCAACCTGTGTCACCACGCGCTGCATGAAGCCAAAATGGGCGATCCTCATGGCTGCTTTAGGCAACCTTCTTGGCACATTGGCAGCAGGCTTCCTAGCTTCTGTTCTCCCTTTGGGAGATGTCTCTAAAACTGTTGCTGGAATCGTCCAGTTCAACGCTTTGAGTGGCCTTACCCTCAATCAGATGTTCATTGCGATCGCCTTTGGCTTGCTCGCGAACGTCATCCGTTCCCTTATCTGCACTTACTTCGGTTTCCCATCCTCCCAAAGCAACGCTTTGGTGGGTGGCCTTACCGGTTCTGCTATCGGCCTT
>CADCDV010000004.1 GCA_902800255.1 uncultured Erysipelotrichaceae bacterium
ATCCTCGACATCTATGTCCCACTTGATGCCTCCAAGGTCGCTCTCATTGACCCAAAGACAAAGAAAGCCACCCGTGTTCACATGACCATGGAGAATGGCAAGAAGGTTCGCACCGCCAAGAGCGGAGCCAACCTCGATAAGTAAGGAAGGAGGACAAAACAATGGCAGAAGAAGAAAAGAAAGCTACCGCTAAGAAAACTACTACCGCTAAGAAAGCCTCCGCTCCTAAAGCCCCTAAAGCTGCTGCTCCAAAAGCAGAAGCCCCAAAGGCTGAGGCCCCAAAAGCCAGCAAGAAACCAGCCGCTCCTGCAAAAGAGCTCAACCGTGTTCTTGCCAAATATAAGAACGAGGTCGTTCCAGCTCTCATCAAAGAGTTCGGCTACACCTCCATCATGCAAGCCCCACGCTTCGAGAAGATCGTCATCAACATCGGTGTTGGCGATGCTACCTCCAATGGTAAAGCCCTCGAAGACAGCGTTGCTGAGTTAACCGCGATCGCTGGTCAGAAGCCAGTCATCACCAAAGCCAAAAAGTCCATCGCGAACTTCAAGCTCCGTGAAGGACAGGCCATTGGCACCAAAGTTACCCTTCGCGGCCAGAGAATGTACGAGTTCTACGATAAGCTCGTCTCCATCGCCCTCCCACGTGTCCGTGACTTCCGTGGCGTCTCCAAGAACGCCTTCGACGGTCATGGTAACTACACCCTTGGCGTCAAAGAGCAGCTCATCTTCCCAGAGATCGACTACGATAAGATCGCTAAGATCCGCGGCATGGACATCGTCATCGTCACTACCGCTCAAAGCGATGCCGAAGCCTTCAAGCTTCTTGAACTCCTCGGCATGCCATTCAAACGTTAAGGAGAACGAACATGGCCAAAACTAGTTTAATCGTCAGAGCGAGCCGCCCACAGAAATTCAGCACCCGCAACTACACCCGTTGCCAGCGCTGCGGCCGCCCACACGGTGTCCTCCGTAAATTCGGACTTTGCCGTATCTGCCTCAGGGAAATGGCCTACAAAGGCGAAATCCCAGGCATGAAGAAGGCCTCATGGTAAGGAAAGGAGATAAACAATGATTGCAGATCCAATTGCCGATATGCTCACTCGCATTAGAAACGCCAATGCGCTTCGTTACGAGAGTGTCTCCATGCCTTATAGCAAGGTCAAGGGAGAAATCGCCCGCATCCTTCTTGCCGAAGGTTACATCAGTTCCTTCGTTGCTGAAGGGGAAGGCGCGAGCAAAACCCTCACATTAACCCTTAAGTATGGCGCGAACGGCGAGCGCGTTATCACTAATCTCAAGAGAATTAGTAAACCAGGTCTTCGCGTGACCGTGGAATGCGAGAAGCTTCCAAAGGTCCTCAAAGGACTTGGCATCGCCATCATCAGCACCAGCAAAGGCATCCTCACTGACGCAGAAGCCCGTAAAGAGCACGTCGGTGGCGAAGTTCTCTGCTACGTCTGGTAATTAGAGGAGAAGAAGTACATTTATGTCACGTATTGGATTAAAACCCATCTCTCTTCCTGAGGGCGTCACCTATGAAATCAAAGATGGCGCTGTCTCCGTTAAAGGTCCAAAGGGCGAAGTAAGCGTCAAGCTCTTAGCTGGCGTCAGCGTCCATGAGGAAGGCGGAGCCTTGCACTGCGTTCTCGAAGATACCGAGAGCAGACAAGCCCATAAAAATCACGGTACCTTCGCGGCCAACCTTCACAATGCCGCCAAGGGCGTGAGCGAAGGCTGGAAGAAAGAACTCGAAATCAACGGAACCGGTTACCGCGCTTCCATCAAGAATGGCGCCGTCAGCATGTTCCTCGGCTACTCTCACGAAATCCGTGTCGAGCCAGTCGGAAAGTTCACCAAGATCACTTGCCCAGATGACACCCACGTCGTCGTCGAAGGCTGCGACAAACACGATGTTGGACAGACCGCTGCCCTCATCTATGATTCACACCGTCCAGACGTCTACGGTCAGAAAGGCGTTCACTACAAAGGCCAGCACCTCATCAAGAAGGTTGGTAAGCGTGCCGCTGCCACCGGTGCTAAGAAATAAGGAGGAGAGAACATATGATTCAGAAAGAGTCCCGTTCGGCGGTCAGAACCCGTCGTCACCTCAGAGTCAGAGCGAAGATCTCCGGCACCGCGGAATGCCCACGTCTTGTGGTCTTCCGTTCCAACAAACACATCGAAGCCCAGCTCATCGACGATACCAAAGGCATCACCTTAGCTTGCACTTCGAGTGTCCAACTCAAGCTTGCTAACGGCTCCAACTGCGAAGCCGCTGCCAAAGTTGGTGAAGCTATCGCCAATAAAGCCAAAGATAAAGGCATCTCCAAGGTCGTCTTCGACCGTGGTGGTTACCAATATCATGGGCGCGTTGCCGCCCTCGCCGAAGCCGCACGTAAAGCCGGCCTCGTGTTCTAAGGAGAAAAACTATGGCTGAAGAAAATAAAGAAGTTGTGGCTCAAGAAGCCGCTAACAATGCTCCAGAGGCGAAGCGTAATCCTACTGGCAACCCAGAACGCGAACCAGTCGGTTCCCGCGCTGGCGACCGTCCAGGCTCCCGTAAGTTCGGCGACCATCGTGGCCGTCCAGGCGAGAGACGCGGTGGCCGTGGCGGATTCCGTCGCGAAGAAGATGACTTCAATGACCGTGTCGTTGACATCAACAAGGTCACCAAGGTCGTCATGGGTGGCAAACATATGCGTTTCGATGCCCTCGTCGTCGTCGGCGATGGCAAAGGCCATTATGGATTTGCCATGAGAAAATCCGGTGAAGTCCCGGATGCCATCAAGAAATCCTTAACCGCTGCTAAGAAGAACCTCAAGAGCGTCCACCTTGTCAAAGGCACCATCGCTCACGAAGTCGAAGGCAGCTGGACCTCCACCAAAGTCATCCTCAAACCAGCTCCAGCTGGCACCGGTATCATCGCTGGTGGCGCTGTCCGTGCCGTTCTTGAGCTCACTGGCGTCAAGAACGTCGTTTCCAAAGTCTATGGCTCCCGTACCGCCCTCAACGTGGTCCGTGCCACCGACGCAGCTCTCCAGTCCCTTAAGAGCTATGACAAGATCATGGTCCTCCGTGGTTTAAAGACCGAAGAGGAAATCAAAGCCATGCATCCAGCCCCAGCCCCAAAGGCCGAGAGAAGTGAAAGAGCTCCACGTAACTTCGAGAAGCGTGCCCCACGCGCTCACGAAGCCAAAGAGCCAAAAGGAGATAAATAATGGCTGAGAATCTTCATACATTAGTGGTGGTCGAAGGCTCCCGCAAAGAGCACTTCCGCAAAGGTCAGGGCTTAGGCTCTGGCAATGGCAAGACCGCCGGCCGTGGCCAGAAAGGCCAAGGCGCTCACGCCCATACCAAGAAGAATGGCTTCGAAGGCGGTCAGATGCCTTTGGCTCGCCGTATTCCAAAGTATGGTTTCAACAACAACATCAAAGTCATCAAGGCTGTCGTCAACCTCGATGATCTCAACGCCTTTGAAGAGGGTGCTACCGTCGATGGCAAAGCCCTTGTTGAAAAAGGTTTAGTGAAGAGCCTCACCAATGGTGTTAAAATCCTTGGTACTGGTGCTTTAACCAAAAAACTCACTGTCAAAGCAAATGCCTTCTCCGCGAAGGCCAAAGCTGCCATTGAGGAAAAAGGTGGCATTGCCGAGGTTATTAAGTAATGAAAAAGTTCGTCTCGATCTTCAAAAATAAAGAGATTGTCAATCGTATTTTCTTTTCGATTATGATCCTCTTCGTCGTCAGGATCGGGGCGGCCATTACGGTACCGGGGGTCACTCTCAACCAGAACCTCGAAGACCTCATGAAGTCGGGCAACTCGCTCGCCATCATGGACTTGTTAGGAGGTGGAGCCCTCTCCAACTTCTCCGTCTTCGCCCTCGGTGTCTCGCCATACATCACGGCTCAGATTATCATTCAGCTTCTCTCCAAGGACGTCTTGCCAGCGCTTACTGAACTAAGCAAGCAAGGTGAGTACGGCCGTAAGAAGAGCGAGATGGCCACGCGTTATCTCACCCTCTTACTAGGCGCGGTGCAAGCCTATGGCATCATACGTACCATGGAGAACAGCGACTTCATCACCTTGAATCTCGCGGGCGATTTCTGGACTTACGTCTACATCGTAACCATCCTCCTCGCGGGTGCTATGCTTACCATGTGGCTTGGTGACCAAATCACCGAGAAAGGCCTTGGAAACGGTATTTCCATGATCATCTTCGCCGGCTGCGTCAGATCGCTGCCGACCCAGATCTCAACCGCTTGGAAGAAATGGATTACGGACACCGTCACCCGTTCTTCGAGCGAGATGATCAAAGGCGCCTTCCAATTCGCCCTTTACATCCTTGCGATGGTCCTCATCATCGGGTTCGTCGTCTTCATCGAGTTATCGAAACGTAAGATCCCGGTTCAGCATGCAGGTAAAGGTGGTGGTTCCGCCGCTATGGCGCGCGCCTCCTTCTTGCCGATCAAGATCAATAGCGCAGGTGTCATCCCTGTCATCTTCGCTAGCTCCATCCTAAGCGCTCCAGCGATCATCGCTAGCTTCATCTCCAAGGAAGCGGCTTCCGCTGAGTGGCTTTCCATCTTCAACTACAACAAAACCTTCTCCATGCCGTGGTTCGACGGAACCCACTGGGAGATGAACTGGGGCTTATTCATCTATCTTGCCCTCATCATCGCCTTCTGCTTCTTCTATGCGGAGATGCAGATCGATCCAGAGAACCTTGCGGATAACTTCCAGAAGAACGGCTCCTATATCCCAGGCATCCGCCCAGGTAAAGAAACCGAAAGATACGTCAGGAAAGTCCTTAACAGAGTCACCTTCATCGGTGCAGTGTCCCTTTCCATCATCGCGGCTCTTCCGATCATCCTCGTTTGGGCCAATGTCTTCGATGGCGATAACACCCTTGCCCTTGGCGGCACCGGTCTCATCATCATCGTCGGCGTTGCTCTTGAAATCAACGCGCAGATCGATGGCCTTCTCGCTGGTAAGTCATTTGACAAAGTGAAAGGAATCCAACAATAAGATGCTCAATATCGTTCTGATGGGCCCGCCAGGCGCGGGCAAAGGCACGCATGCCCTTTGGATCGCCAAAGATTATGGCCTTCCACATATCTCCACGGGCGACATGTTCCGTGAGGCTATGGCAAGTGGCAGCGAGCTAGGAAACCAAATAAAGGCTATCGTCAATA
Source organism: uncultured Erysipelotrichaceae bacterium (assembly GCA_902800255.1). GTDB lineage: Bacteria > Bacillota_I > Bacilli_A > RFN20 > CAG-826 > UBA4951. The sequence goes on from CADCDV010000004.1 coordinate 5,195, forward strand.
GCGGTGGACTCGTCTCTGACGACCTCACCTGCGCTTTAGTCAAGGAGAGGCTCTCCCGCAAAGACTGCGAGAATGGCTATCTCTTAGATGGCTTCCCACGCACAATCGCGCAAGCCGAGGCCCTCAAAACGTTTGGGAAAGAGATCAACCGTGAGGTCAATACCATCCTCAACATCTCTTGCCCAGATGAGCTTCTCATAGAAAGAATCGCCGGACGTCGGGTTTGCCCAAAGTGCGGCGCTTCATATAACGTCACATTCATGCCTCCTAAAAAAGCAGAAGGCATCTGCGACGAATGCGGAACACCAATCGTGCAACGCAAAGACGACAATGCGGAAAGCTTCAAAGTCCGCCTTGCCAATTACTACAAGAGCACAGCCCCTCTTATGGAATTCTATAAGGGTGAGGGCTTACTCGCTGACTTCGATGGCAGCATCGGAGCAGCTGACCTTAAGAAAGCGCTTATTGCCTTCCTTGAGGCCCATAAATGAGCATCATCATCAAATCCCCTCGTGAGATTGAATTGATGAGGAAGGCTGGAGCCCTCACGGCAAAAGTCTTCGAGACCGTCGGGCCCCTTGTCCAACCGGGCGTGACCACCAAATACCTCGCTAGAATGGCAAAGAAAGTCATCGAGGATGCTGGTGGCATCTGCTGCGAAGAAGGATATGGGGGATTCCCTGGCGAGATCTGCACATCAGTCAATAACGTCTTGGTCCATGGCGTCCCTTCTGAAACGAAGGTGCTCAAGGACGGGGATATTGTCTCTCTTGATGTCGTCTCCCTTCTTAACGGCTATATGGGAGATGCTTGCCGCACTTACCCAGTAGGAATATGCGGCAAAGAGACGCTTCGCCTGATCGAAGTCACTGAGAAGTGCTTCTGGAACGGCGTGAGCCTCATCAAAGAGGGCGTGCACCTAGGAGATATCCAAGAGGCTATTCAAAAGACCGCTGAGAGTAACGGATACTCAGTAGTCAGAGAATACACCGGACATGGAATAGGTCACGAAATGCACGAAGACCCTTACATCCCGAACTACGGTAAGGCCGGAACAGGCCCGATCCTCAAAGCGGGAATGACCCTTGCCATCGAGCCGATGGTAATGGCTGGCAAACCAGCGATAAGGGTTCTAGGCGATGGTTGGAGCGCTGTCTCAAAAGATGGCAAGCTCAACGCACATTACGAGAACACCGTCCTTGTCACCAAGGATGGCTATGAAGTATTAACGCTTCATAGTGAGAATTAGGAGGTATCTTCATTTGAGTAAAGAAGATTGCATTGAAGTTGAAGCCACGGTGTTGGAAAACCTTCCAAACACCACCTTTAAAGTCAAACTCGCCAATGGAGCGGTGGTTCTGGCTAGCGTTTCGGGAAAAATCAGAATGCACTACATTCGTATTCTTCCCGGTGATCGAGTCACCGTTCAGTTCTCGCCTTATGATTTAACACGCGGCCGCATCACATTCCGTTATAAGAACTAACCAACAGAGTTAGTAAATAGCATTAGGAGAAACTTATGAAAGTCAGACCATCCGTCAAACCGATCTGCGATAAGTGCAAAATCATCCGCCGTCATGGCGTGGTTATGTGCATCTGCCAAAATCCTAAGCACAAGCAGAGACAAGGTTAATTTCTAGGAGATTAAAAGAATATGGCACGTATCGTAGGGGTGGATATCCCATCCGAGAAACGCGTTGTCATCGCCCTTACCTACATCTATGGTATCGGTGACACAACCGCAGCAAAAATTTGCAAAGACGCAGGCGTCAGCGAGGACATCAGAGTCAAAGACTTAACTGATGAGCAGCTTGTCGCCCTTAGAACCGAAGTCGCCAAGCACCACACCGAAGGCGACCTTCGCCGTGAAGTCGCTATGAACATCAAGCGCCTCACCGAAATCAACTGCTACCGTGGCGTCCGTCACAGGAAAGGTCTTCCAGTCAGAGGTCAGAACACCAAGACCAATGCCCGTACCCGTAAAGGTAAGAGAAAGACCATCGCCAACAAGAAGCAGGCTACCAAGTAATGAAAGGAGGACACGTAAATGGCAGAAACTAAGAAAAAGTCCAAAAAGACTAGCGCTCGCAAGAAAAAAGTTAAGCGCACGTTTACCAAAGGTGTCGTCCACATTCACGCCACCTTCAACAACACCATCGTCACCGTCACTGATGAGAAGGGCAATGTCATTGCCTGGTCCAGCTCCGGTGCCCTCGGCTACAAAGGCGCCAAGAAGGCCACTCCATTCGCCTCTCAGCTCGCTTCCGAAGCCGCTGGCAAGAGCGCCTATGATCAGGGCCTCCGTCAGGTCGATGTTGATGTCAAGGGCCCAGGCCCAGGCCGTGAGAGCGCCGTCCGCGCTTTAGCGAACGTTGGCCTTCAGGTCTTATCCATCGTCGACACTACTCCAATCCCTCACAATGGTTGCCGTCCTCCAAAGAGGCCGCGTGGCTAATCCCTTACAGAACTAGTAAGGAAAGACTAATAGGAGGAAATTACATTAATGGCTAACCAAACTAATGACGTCAAAGCGGAAGAAATTCGTCTTCCTAACCCTTTCCAACCATTCGATCTCAAGATCGATGTCAACGACGAGGACGAGCATTATGCCCGTTTCGTGATCGAACCTCTCGAAAGAGGATTCGGCCTCACCATCGGCAACTCCCTTCGCCGCGTCTTGCTTAGCGCCCTTCCAGGAGCCAGCGTCTTCGCGGTTCAGATCGAAGGCGTCCGTCACGAATTCACCGCCATCCCAGGCGTTGAAGAAGATGTGACCGCCATCATCCTTAACCTCAAGGACCTCGTTCTCAAGGTCGATAGCACCAATAACGAAGTCAAGACCCTTACCGTCGATTTCAAAGGCCCAGGCGTTCTCAAAGCCGGCGACCTTAAGCTCCCAAGCATGGTGAGCGTCATCAACAAGGATCTTGAAATCGCCCACCTCAATAGCGAAGGCCACCTCGAGATGTCCATCTTCGTCGGTCAGGGCCGCGGCTATATCACCAGCGAAGGCAACAAGATCGAGCGCAAGATCGACACCATCGGCGTCATCCCAACCGACAGCAACTATTCGCCTGTCATCAAAGTCGCCTTCAACGTCGAGCCAACCCGTGTTGAGCACGACTCCAAGTTCGACAAGTTGACCCTTGAGGTCACTACCAACGGTTCCATCAAGCCTCACGAGGCGATGGCCATGGCCGCCCAGCTTCTTGCGGCCCACTTCGAGAAGTTCACCCATCTTGATGACGCGGTTAAGAATTACCGCCTTGTCAAAGAAGAGGTCAAACCGGAGGAAAACAAATATCAGGGCATGATGATCGAAGAACTCGATCTCAGTGTCAGAAGCAACAACTGCCTTAAGCGTGCGGGCATCAGCACCGTCATGGAACTCACTCAGAAGAGCGAGGATGAGATGATGAAAGTCCGTAACCTTGGCAAGAAGTCGCTCAAAGAAGTCAAAGAGAAGCTCGCCACTTATGGGCTTCACTTCCGTGATTACGTAGGAGAATAACAATGCCAGCACAAGGTAGAAAGAACGTCCACGGCAAAGCCGGTGTGCGTTTCAGAGCCGGTTATACCGCCTCTAAAAACAAATCAATGCTTCGCAACGTCGTGAGCGAGCTCATCGTTCATGGCCAGGTCAAAGTCACCAGCGGAGTCACCAAAGATCTTGTCTCTCTCGCCGAGAAGATGGTCACATTCGCCAAGCAAGGAGATCTTGCTGGCCGTCGTGAAGCCATGAAGGTTATCCGCCATGGCATCGTCGATGCCAACGGCGTCGAAGCCATCGACAAGCTCTTCAAAGAGATCGGACCAAAGTTCAAAGACAGAGATGGTGGCTACACCCGTGTCTACAAACTTGGTGCCCGTCGTGGCGACAACGCCGAAGTCGAACTCGTTCAGTGGGTTGACTAAGCAACAAGCTACATCTAAGCCTCTCTATTTATAGAGGGGCTTTTTTGTTTATAATATTGCCCGTATGTATAAGAATTTCATTTTCGATCTCGATGGCACCCTCCTCGAGACCTTGCCAGATATCGTTACGGCGATTAACGCCGCACTCAAAGAATGTGGGTTCGATTATGTCTATGACATCGAATCAGGGAAGAAGCTCATTGGCGATGGTGTCGCTAACTTAATGCACCGCGCTTTGAAGGATAAAGACACACCTGAGAACTTCGAAGCGATAAAACGGGTCTTCATGCCTCTTTATCAGGAATACCAGACAAAGACCACCAAAGCCATGAAAGGATGCAAGGAGACCCTTTCTAGCCTCAAAAACAAGGGTTGTGGACTTTATGTCTGCACGAACAAACCGAATCACCTCGCTTTAGAGGTCCTTGATAACATCTTTGGCCCTAACACCTTCGACTTCATCAAAGGGCTAAAAGAAGGGGAAGCACCTAAACCAGACAAGCATAATGTCGACGCTATAATGGACACGTATCACCTTGATCCAAAAGAGACTTTATTTGTCGGTGATTCCTTGACGGATTACTATACCGCAAGAAACGGAGGGCTTTCTTTCTGCCTTTGCGTTTACGGATATGGAAATTACACAAGCGAATTCATTAAGAAGTGTGACTATAATATCAAAGAGCCTAAAGAACTCCTTAATCTAGCCAAATGAGCCTATTCAACAAGAAGAAAACCGATAATGCCTTCGTCCTTCCTTATGGAATCGTTTTGGCGACCGCTTTCTTTTTATCGATGATCATCTTCTCGATCTGCTATGGCAACAAAGAATACATGGAAGAGGTCATGGGAAGAGAGTTTGAGAAGAACATCATCGGCCAGACTTCCTTCATGGCAGGGGGATTTGGGTTATTACTCACTTTGGATTATGGTTTGTCTTTCTCCTTTGACCGAAAAGAGAAAGAACGCCTTGTCGATATCATCGGAATCACGATGGCCACTCTTGAGCTTATCTTCGTCATCGTTTGCTCAATCATCTATCTCGTTAATTGGCAAGAACTCCCTGATGAATATGGCAAAGGCGATTTCGAATACACATTAAGAATCATCACCATGGTCGTCATCTATCTCGTCATGGGTGTGAATATCCTTTCAAGGGTTCCTAAGTTCAGAAACTTTGAGAATCTCATTGAAGGACATGCGAGTGGTCTTATCTATCTAACCATCATCGGACTCATTGGTCTAGTTGACCATATGATGATGTGGACTGTCCTTGCTAGAGAAAGCAATCCTTTCGGTTTAGCGGTTAACTTCATCGCGATGGTTGTGGATGTTCTTATGATCGCTGCTCCATTCATTCTTAGGATGTTCGCTGATGAAAGAATCAAAGGCCCTGTGTTTGGTCTTGTCTCTTGTATCGTCACAGGTGTCTTGATGCTCATATTCACTCTTCTTATGGTCTATTTCTATACGCAGGAGAAAGACCATCTTGTTTACCGTGAGTTCTATTGGGCCTTATTTATCTTCACCTTCGATAACATTCTTAGGGTTGCCGCGATCACGTATTACGGAATCGTGTATAAGAAGCTCAAACAATAAAGAATGGGCCATTCCTATTCATCCATTTCTCGTTGATATAAAATGAACGCAACAAACGGCGTTCATTTTTTTGTAATTAGTTGGCGCCTAATGCTTAACCCTGATACCCAAGACTTGGAGGAGCAAAATGTCTGTTAACTCGAATTTCAGGAAAAACAAATGTTGGTCTTGTGAGTTTTTCTGTGGACGACGCGAATATAAAAACGGTTTTTTCTCTCCTTCTGTCAGCACTGATAGTTTTGGAATCTGTGGATGCAATAGAGGACCAGATAGCAAAAAGAGGGTGAACGAGGACCACTGGTGCTCCAAATATCAAAAATGGGGCGTTCTTGAAGCCTATCTTGCAAACGAAGAGTACAAAGAGCAACAAAGGCTAGAGGAACGCCGTATCCAAGAGGAACGCCGCAAGGCCATTGAAGCCCAAGAAAGGCAAGAACGCCAACTCCGAGCTGAACGCGAAAGATTGCGTAAGGAGCGAGAACGTCTTGAGCATGAAAAGTATTTGGCAAGTCTTTCTCCTGAAGAAAGAGCCAAAGCTGAAGTAGAGGATGCCCGCAAAATAGAAGAGGCCAAAGCAAAGGCCGAGGCTGCTATCGCATACTCGAGAGCCCTTCAAGAGAGGAAAAAGAAGGCTGATGAGTTAGAAGCAAAGAAGAAACGCTGTAAGTCGTTGAAACGCCAGCCAGTGGTTTGGGGTGTCATCGTGGCTGTTATTGCCTTGCTAGCATTCTTTTTCTCCTGGATCCCGCATTGGACGGCTCTAACTGAAAGGAATAGTGCTGAATTGCAACTTAACATGTGGATTGATTTGGGGCATTCCGCGACTGATCAGTATGGGCTCAAATATCAAGCTCAGATAAACGAGGCAAATGAAAGGGTTGCTTCGACGTTTCCCGCCCCTTTCATCGTGCTTGCCATCGGTTTAGTGTGTGCTGCTGCTGTCGTTATTCTGTTGGTTAAAAGCAAAAGACGAAAGAACGCAATAGCAGAAGCGGAAAACGAAATCGCCGGGATTGAGGCATCGCTTTCCGAACCGATCAATTCCGATGATTATCAGGACGGTTCAAATGAGCCAAAGGGGATATAAATGCAGATTAAGAATCTATTTAATTACGCTCCTAAAGAGTTATCTCAAGATGCCTTCATCATGTGGATTTTGGATAATTACGATTGTGAAGAGCTCAAGGATGTTGCGTACAATTTTATCTGCTTCCTTACGCAGAATAAGGTAAATATAAGAGACGTCGCCTTTAAAAAATTAAATGTATGGTCGCAAGTTGCCCACATGGATGTAGGTTGCGACTTCTATTTTGATAGTGATGAAAAATATGCCACCAAATATCTAGTTATTGAGGATAAAGTCGGTAGTTCAGAGCACAACCAACTCGAGAATTACAACAAGACAATCAATAGCTGGGACAAAAGGGCAAAGAAAGGAAGCAGGGCAATTAAGGTCTATTACAAGACCACGCCTGCGGATGACTGGGAAGAGAAGCGTGTCAGAGATGCGGGCTGGACCCTTATTCCTTTTGATGAAATAGTCCGCTTTTGGGAGAAGTATCAGTGTCACCCGAATCAAATCGTCAGTTTCTACGCTTGCCACATCTGCAGTGTTGGTGAATCCTCAAAAGCAACATCAAAGCCTAGCACCAACGACTTGTTAGCTTGGGGATCGTACTTCAAGAAAACAATAATTCCAGAGCTTGAAAAGCGTGGTCTGAATGCGAACTTGGTTTGTGGCCAAACTCGTTATGGTTATACATATCTAAATATCTATCCTAAGGGAAGCAACAATGATGAAATGCCATATCTTGAAATTAGGAGTAGGGATATATTAGAAAGCAACTACCTGGCTAGAATACTGAAATACGGGAAGAATATTGATGGCGATTCCTTGAATGCGCTTAGACAAGCCATAGCTGATAATCGCTCAGGGATTTTTAAGGCGAACTGGGGCAAAAAACAAGTTCAACAAGCCGGACGAACAAAAGATAACGCTCTTTCCTGCACAAGCGGAGACGCTTTAGTTGAGTCGATTCTGCTATCGGCTAAGGAATATCTTAAGATAGTGTCCGATTGGGAAAGCAGAACCAATAATCGATAGCAATATTGGCTATATAACAATCCACCGCAGATTTGCAGTGGATTTTTTGATTTTTTCCTTATGAAACATGCAAATATTTCTTAAAACCGTCAGCTTTAAATAGAAAAGGCAGTTTTGCAAAACAACTAAAAAATAATGCGCCAAAACTATATAATGGGTTCGATCATTTATCGGGGGCAATTGAAAAATTCAATTGGCCCACTTGTTAATGTCATGGGTTTATTCACTAAAAACGAAGCTTTCGAATATCAGTCTCTAGAGAATTTTTCTTCTTTTTCTGAGAAGCTCCTTTCAGAAGATGATTTCCTTTCGAGGAAGAGTTTTGCCAATCGTAAGAATGAACTTAAACCGACTTTTGATGAGCTTTCCCTCATGGAGAAAAAGGGAGTTCTTAGCGATTGGTGCAAAAGAAATAAAATCGACTATAAAAAGCTCCTCAAGCTGATGGCGGATTTTGAAGGAATTGAGAAGAAAGTCAAAAGCCATAACGAATACTACATTAAGCGTCACTTGAAAGAGGATAAGGAGTACCTCGATCACATTCTTGAAAAGGATGACCCGAACATCCTATTGGA
>CADCDV010000005.1 GCA_902800255.1 uncultured Erysipelotrichaceae bacterium
AGATACATCGCCAAGAACCTTGTGGCCGCTGGAGCCGCTGACAGAATGGAAGTCCAGCTTGCTTATGCGATTGGCATTCCAGAGCCTGTCTCCATCAATATCTCAACCTTCAAGACCAGCCGTTACAGCGATGACGTCATCCTTGAGGCTATCAAGACCGTCTTTGATGCAAGACCTGGAGCCATCATCCAAAAGTTCTCCTTGAACAAACCTTCCTTCAAATACCTTGATACGACTGTCTATGGCGCCTTCGGTAGAGAAGAACTCCATCTCCCATGGGAAGAGCTCGACAAGGTTGAGGAACTTAAGAAATTCTTTGCTAAACAAGGCAAATAAACCCCTAGTTTTGAGTAAAAGATACCAACCCCCTTGGATTAACTAAGGGGGTTTTTAATATGCCTGAGTTTACATTTGCGAAAATGCTCCGATGACAGGCTTTATCGAGAGCGGAAGTATTTATTTTTTAAAGGTATATATGTAATATATAGGTAAAGAAGGATATCAATCCTGGAGGTACATAGGGTATGAAATACCAAATCGTCGGAAAGAACACTACAATCACCGATTCTATTCGTGCTGCCATCGAGAAAAAGCTCAGCAGAATGGACAAATTCTTTGTGGATGGAGACAACGTCCTTTGCCGTGCCGTCGTCGTTACCTACAAAGTCGGAGCCAAGGTCGAAATTACGATCTTCACCAAAGAGATGGACTTCAGAACCGAGGTCCGTGCCAATGACTTCTATGATTCAGTCGATACTGCGATTGACAAATTAGAAGACCAGATGAGAAGACTCAAAACCCGCTTCGGAAAAAAGAAATCCGGAACCTCTCTCGGACGCTCAATCGCCTTCGAGAATTTAGAAGCCGAGGAAGCCGCCGAAGAGGATGATGAAGTCGTCAGAACCAAGTCCATTTACCTTGATCCAATGACCTTAGACGATGCCATTACCAGAATGGAAGCGTTAGGACATTCCTTCTTCGTCTACCTCGATGAAGAAGACGATCAAGTCTCCGTCGCTTACAAGCGTTTAGATGGTGGATATGGCGTCATTCAGGTCGAAAATAAGTTAAAAGACTAATCAAAAAAGTTAAGGGCCCATCGGGCTCTTTTCTTTTTGTCTTTAGAAAATTAGGTAACAAAGATAAAATGTTGCCTAACAAAATGGACAGTTTATAATATTCTCATGAAGAAAACGCTGACCAAAAAGATCATCAAAGGACGTGAGTATTTTTATTTGGTCTACAGGAAAAACGGCGTTCTCAAGAGCCAGTACCTTGGAAGCACATCCTCGGTTAAGTACAAGAAGTATCTCTTCAAGTTGACCGCGGAATCTGGCTCATACGGAATCGATAAAGCAAGACGCAAAAACTTTGCGAAAGGAGCGCCTCTTGTTTACGTCGAAAATGGCTTTTTGATTGACGAATATAAAAACGGCACAAAAGAGTATCTCAACAACAAACTCCAAGTCGTGAAGGTGGTTGCCAAACATGATAGATGAACAACCTCAATTGATCGTCATAGCAGGGGTTCCTGGCAGTGGTCGTTCCACCTTTGCGAGGTGCTATAAAAACGCCTTCATACACTCCCTCCCAGTCAAACCTATCAAGGAGGGCATAAGTGGGGGTGAGTCTTTTGCGACCCTCATGACCCTCGCTCAGCCTGACGACATGCTCAACCTTCAGAAAGCACATCGTCGTGGCTACCGAATCACCATCTATTACCTCTTCACCGGAAAGCTCTTATCCATGCTGAGAGCGAGATATCGCCAAGTAGTGGAAGGCATTCCTTTCAACGAATCCTCATTCAGGAAAAACTATGCCGCCTCATACAAAGGCCTTATCTCAACCTACCAAAGGAGTGAGATCGTCTTCTTCATCCGTAACCAAAAGGAATTCGAATTCTTAGCGGCCTACGACCCAAAGAAAACCTCTTTAGAAGTCTTCTCCAAGGCCCTAAAAGTGGTGAAAACCTCAGTTGACGCCATAAAATAAGCATTTCTCTTTGTTATTAACAAAAGGTTAGTTTAGAATAATGCAACCATGAAGTCTGTGAAACTGATCGCAACTGATTTGGATGGAACCCTTTTCTATCCTAAAAAACGCTCTCATATGGTCACCAAAGAGAACCGCGCTTTCATCCACCGTTTCGTCGGTGATGGAGGACGCATTCTTTTAGTCACCGGAAGGAATGCCTATTTCGGAGAAAAAGTCGGTTCCAAGATTGGTCTCCCATTCGACTACATCGCCTGCAATGGCTCTCTTGTCGTTTCTGGCGGAAAACGAATCTTCGAAAAAGGCATCAACAACGAAGAAGCGAGGAAAATCGTCACCGATCTTCAAAACGACCATGAAGCGAAACTCATCTTCCTCTTCACCAAAGACCATAACATGGTCTGCCAAAGGAAAGAGATCGCCAAATGGGTGAAGATGGGCTATTCCATCTACCGCATCTTCGAAGGCACATACCGTGAGCCATATTTCAAAGATGACGAGCTCTTCGAAAAAGAACTCACAAGCGGAACGATCTACAAGATCCTCATGTTCCCAGGCTTTGGCAAAAAGAGCATCCCATTCTCTTTCGAGTTAGCCAAGAAGCTCCAGCCTCTATACCCAGACCTCAACATAGTTGCCTCTGAGCAAGCCATTGAGATTACCGCGATCGGCTGCACCAAGAGAGAGGGGCTTTCGTTTTATCTTGATTATAATCAAATCAATGTGGATAATGTTTTAGTCGTCGGCGATTCTGGCAATGATATTTCCATGTTCCAAGCCTTCCCTGGAAGAAGCTTCTGCATGGACCACAGTCTCGAAGACGTTAAGCAACACGCTTCATTTGTAATCAAGCGTTTCAGTGATATCGAGAATTACGTCTACCCATCTGCGGAGACTACCGCTGAAACAAACGATTAAAAGGAAGGCATTTACACATGAATCAACCAACACAAGTAATCGCAACACTCGAACACTACAAAGTAGCGATTCGCGACACCCTTGAGTACACACTCAACAAGGAAAAGCTCGACCTCAACGCTTTGAAAGAAAAAAAGAGAAGCGTTCTTATTGAGGTCGAGCAGCCAACTCCACTTAAGAGCATCATCAATGCTTCTGGTGAAAACGGCGAAAAACTCGAAAAGATGATCCGTGACTTCTACGATGACGTCTACGGTGATGAGAGCACCATCCTCAAAGCGGCCGATGACGGCCTCCGTGTTGATCACGCTCAGCACATCGCCATCTTCAAAGGCGTCGTCCCGATCCACGAGAACGTCGAAGCCATGGTTTCCGGCATCATCCGTGACGCCAAAGGCAAAGGCATCGATGTCAGCCAGGCCGAAGCCGCTGACTTAGCCGAAGAAAGACTCTACAGAGGTGTTTGCTACCTCACGATGGTCGGCCAGCTCGTCAGACTCTTCAATGACTACAACGTCGCCCGTCGCGAAGCGAAAGGCGAAGAAAGCGCCGCCAGCAAATTCATTGGCAACGACATCACCGAAGTCATCACTCTTCTCAATACCGTCCGCGCCAACAACCGTATCACCGACGAAAGATACATGGGTGTCCAAGACAAAGTCTTCGCCCTTGTCGAATACATGACCGGACGCCGTGATCTCCCAACCGGCAAAGGATTCCCTGAGGTCATCAGAGAGACTGAGGATTCCATCAATGGTTTCATCCGTGAGGTCGAACCAATGTGGAAGCAATCCTATGACCCACTCATCAGAGAACTCGTTGAGATCGCAAGACAGCAACAAGCTAACGCCCAGCAGCAAGCTGAGGCTCCAGCCGCCGATCAGGGTGAGCCAGTTGAGCTCGACCCAAAGACCGGTCTTCCAAAATAAACTAGGTTACGAATATGAACGATATGACTCCAACCAAAATTGAAGATGTTTCTAAGAACAAGGTTTCCAAAGGCGAAAAGGTTTTCATCGTCCTCGATGGAATTCTCGCTCTTGGTGGTCTGGTGATGATAGTCCTTGGCTTCATTGCCGATTTCTATCCTGGCAAACCAGAGGACAACTGGACTGGGCAAGCAGCCTTCCAAAATGCCATGCATCTTTCCTACAGATGGTTTGGTGTCATTCTCATCTTAGTGGCCGCTCTTATCGCCGCCATCGCCCTTAACGGTTTTGCCCGCAAGAACGATACCGACAACGAGAGAGCCTTACGCCGTGCCCAACGTCTTAAGATCATCTCCGAATCCGAGAAGGTCACCGCTGAGCAAGAAGCCATCGCCGCCCAAGAGGCGAAAGCGGTGGAAGCTAAGCCAGCTGAAGAAGCTCCTAAAGCTGAGGAACCAAAGGCCGAAGAACCAAAGCCAGAGGAACCAAAGGCCGAAGAGCCAAAAGCTGAATAAGTTAAAAATCATCAGCAAAACCCCCATGAATTATCGTGGGGGTTTTTCATTGAAATGGTGTATTATCTAAGAGTCGAGTATGAAAAAGAGCGAGTATCTCCAGAAACTGGAAGAAGAATATAACAACAAGCAGAAAGCCTGGAAGGACCATATCCGCGAAGAGCCTAGCAAGTTCAAAAGGTTTTGGAAATGGGTCTGGTACCTCATCGCTTTCCCTTTCGTTTGGCTTTTCTATAACGTCAGGGACTGGAGAAGCGCGATCTGCATCATCATCTCTTTCCTTCTTTGGTCCGTATCCGTTTGGGGGTTCTATTTAGCTGCTCTAATATGCGGTTGGACGACCGATGCTGCCAAATGGCTTATTGGCATTGGTTCAGCCGTCTGGGTGTGGTGGGCCTCACCAATCGGTTCCCCATTCATCTTATGCGTAACCTTTACGGCAATCGGAATAAAGACCATCTTCAATAAGATCCATCATAAAAAAGAGCCTTCACCTGAGAGTGAGGACAAATAAAAAACCTAGGATTTCCTAGGTTATTTTTTGATTGGCGGAGGAATAGGGATTTGAACCCTAGCGCAGTGTTACCCGCCTACGAGCTTTCCAAGCCCGCCCCTTCGACCACTTGGGTATTCCTCCAAACGCAACTATGTAGTTTGTCGCGCAAGGGGAATTATAGGTTAGTGACCTTGATTTTTCAACAACGCGATGAAACAAAGAGAGGATATGAGGTTTATGCTAATCAATGCTTAGTCTTTTTATGCTAGAATGTTTGTTAACCAAACATGATTGAGAAGATTATCGACAAAGCAAACTCAAATCAGAAGGCGGAGAAGTACGTTCGTAGGCTCTTAGAGAACGCCCCGCTTTCTTTGATATACAAGACCTTCAGGAAAAAGGACATCAAGGTCAATGGTCACTGGATCAAAAAGGACCACGTCCTTATGGAAGGAGATACACTTCGTATCTATATCACCGAAGCCCAGTTGGCCGAATTCCAAAAACCAAGGGAAGCCATCAAAGCGCCTCTTGAATATCCAATCGTCTATGAAGACGAGAATATCCTCGTCGTCGATAAACCTTCTGGCCTTTTGGTCATCGGAGACGATAAGGAAAGCCGTAACACCTTAGCAAGAAAGGTTCTTGATTACCTTTATTACAAAGGCGAATTTGATCCTGCTAATCATTCCTTCGTTCCTTCTCCTGCCCATAGGCTTGATAGAAATACCGCCGGCCTTGTCGTCTTTGGCAAAACCAATGAAGCCTTAAGCGAGCTTACACGGCTCTTTAAAGAGAGGGACGACATTGAGAAGAAGTACCTTGCGATAGTAGTGGGCACAACCGACAAAGAAGGCACGATCAATAAGCCTCTCAAGAAAGACTCAAATACCGGTCTCGTAACCGTTTGTTCTCTCGAAAAAGGCGGCAAAACCGCAATAACCAAATACAAAACCCTCAAAACCGTGATGGGTTTCTCCCTCATTGAAGTGGAGCTTCTCACTGGCAGGACACACCAGATTCGCGCTCACCTCGCATCGATTGGCCATCCAATCATGGGAGATGGCAAATACGGCGACTTCCAAAATAACCGTTACGTCAAACAAGAATATGGTTGGTCGAACCAGTTCTTGCATGCTTATAAGATGAGCTTCAAGCATCCTCTTCCTCCTCTAGATTACCTAGCAGGTAAGGTCTTTGAGTCAAAACTTAGCGAAGAGGAAGCACATATTGTCCAAATATTCTTTGAAACGCCTAAAATATTCTATGAATAGAATCAGGAGGAATAACCATGGCTGATTTAGTGAAACAGAACTACGAAAGATGGATGGCCTCTCCAAAGGTCAGCGAAGAGGATAAGAAAGCCCTCGCCGCATTGACCCCAGAGGAAAAGGATGCCGCCTTCTTCAAAGACGTCGAATTTGGAACCGCCGGCATGCGCGGATTCATTGGTCCAGGCACCAACAAGATGAATGACTTCACCGTCAAGAAAGCCACGGTTGCCTTCGGCATGTATCTTCTTGAGAAGATCCCTGGCTCCAAAGAGATGGGTGTTGTTATCTCCCACGACAACCGCTTCAAATCCCGCGATTTCACTCTTCTCTCTGCAGAAATCCTCAACGAAATGGGCATAAAAGCCTATATCTTCGATGCCCTTCGCCCAGTCCCAGAGCTTTCCTTCGCCGTCCGTAAGATGAAGGCCGCTGGCGGCATCATGATCACCGCTTCCCATAACCCAAAGGAATATAACGGCTACAAGGTCTACGACGAGACCGGCTGCCAGCTTGTCCCAACCAAGATCTCAAGAATGCTCGAAATCCTCGCCTCTCTCCCAGATGAGCTCACTGTTGAGGCTCCAAAAGCCGAGAAGAAAGCCGAGACCATCACCCTTGGCAAAGAGATAGACGACGAATACGTTTCCCTTGTCATGAAGACCCAGGTCAATCCTGATCTTCCAAAGAAGGGCTTCAAGATCGTTTATTCCCCACAGCACGGTGCTTCATATGAAAACGCTATGCGTATCTTCAAAGACTGCGGATATGAAATCTATCCAGTCGAAAAGCAATGCATCCACGATCCTGCCTTTGGCGGAACCGAATCCCCAAACCCAGAGAACGCGGAAGCCTTCAATGAATCCATCAAGCTCGCCAAAGAGATCGGCGCTCAGTTAACTGTCATGACCGACCCAGATGGCGATAGATGTGGCCTTAGCTATCTCTCGAGCAAAGGAACCTACGAAAGACTTACTGGCAACCAGAGTGCCGCCCTTCTCATGGAGTACCTTTTCTCCGAAAGAAAGAAGCAGGGCAAGCTCTCTCCAAACGGCGTCATGTATGACACCATCGTCACCAGCGACTTAGGCAGAAAGATCGCCAAAGCCTATGGCTTATCCAACGAAAGCTTCCTTACCGGCTTCAAATACATCGGCAATAGAATCGACTTCTATGAGAAACAAGGACACGGTCCTCACTTCGAATTCGGGTATGAAGAGTCCTATGGCTGCATCGTCGAACCATTCGTTAGAGATAAGGACGGCATACAAGCCATTCTTCTCTATAGCGAAATGGCTCTCCATTATTACCTCAAAGGCATCCCGCTTGATGTCGCTTATGAGAACCTCGAGAAGAAGTATGGTTACCACATGACCATCACCAAGAGCGTTTCCTTCTTTGGCTCTAGTGGCGCTTCCGAAATGGCCAAGATCATGGAGAAGGCCCATAACAGCCTCCCACATGAAGTCGACGGCATGAAAGTCGTTATTATTGAGGACTACGTCAAACTTGAGAAGCAAGACCTCAGAACCGGTGAAAAGACCAAACTCGACTACGATAAGTCTGAAGTCGTCCGTCTCATCTTCGAGGATTCTTCGTGGATCGCTATTAGACCTAGTGGAACCGAGCCAAAGTGCAAGTTCTATGTCGAGGTCTTCCAGAAGGATGGCAACGGCTTAAAAGAGAGGACTGAACACCTCATCGCGACCTTGCTTGAAAGCCTTGGAGTTAAGGCTTAATTAAGAAGCAATTCTTCTAACTTATGGGCAACAGCGTCATCGTTGTTGCCTTTTTCTAATGAAGGGACTTTTTCGGAAAGTAAGTGGGATTTGCAGGGAAAAACATGATATTTTAAGCCTGCAAACGCGAGCATTTTGTAGTCACTGTCACTGTCTCCGAAGGCAATGATGTCTTTTGGTTCGACGCCATAATGCTTAGCGATATACTCGGCGGCATTGCCTTTGTCGTAGTGGGCGTAATAGGCTTCGCAGTGTTTTGAGTTTCCCCAGTGACGGCAACCCATTGGGGCGTGTTTCTCAACGATCTCTTTGAGTTTCTCGTCGTATTCTTTTTCCGCTTCAAAAATGAGAGCGAACACATCCTTTGTTAGATAGTCTTCCGCTTTGCCGGTTTCGATTCTCTCGCCCATCTTCGGGAAGTAACCGATGAGGAATGGGTCAAGGTTATGCATGAAGATCTTCTCATCGTCTTCGAAAGCTAAATTGAGAAGAGGGAAATCAATCTCCGAAAGAATGGCTTTGACGTCGTTCAAAGGGAAAGCCTCTTTGAGAGGTGGGAATGACTTATCGTTAGGATCAGTTACGTAGGTGCCGTTATAGGCAATGAAAGGTGTATCTAATCCTAGTTGCTTATAGTAGGGGAGCATCGCCCTAGGAGGACGTCCTGAGGCAAGGATGACTTTATGTCCTTTCTTAGAGACTTCTTTGAGGACTTTTACGGTATATGGAGACAACTCAAAAGAATCGTTTAATAACGTTCCGTCTAAATCGATGAAGATAAGTTTCTTAGTCATCAAGGGAGAGAAGGCCAACGGCTTTCTGGACGCGCTTCAAAGTCTTCTTAGCGACTGCTTCGGCTTTCTTAGCGCCTTCGTTAAGAATGTCGACATAGGACTTTGAGGCAATGATTTCTTCGTAGCGGGCTTTGAATGGCATGAGTTCTTCGATGACTTTATCAGCAACAGCCTTCTTGAATTCGCCATAGAGAGAATCTTTGAATTTCTCCGCCGCTTCTTGTGGGGTGATGTCGCTTAAAGCGGCATAGATGGTAAGTAAGTTAGAGACGCCTGGCTGGTTCTCTGGGTCATAGTTGACCTTGCCAACCATATCGGTGACGGCGGACATGATCTTCTTGCGGATGGTCTTTTCGTCATCTTTGAGGAAGATATCGCCTTTTGGATCGCTCTTGGACATCTTCTTTGTTGGGTCGCTAAGCGACATGATACGGGCACCGACTTTGGTGACTTGGGCGCGAGGCATGATAAGAATGTCGCCATAGCGGTGGTTGAATCTCTTAACGAGGTCACGGCAGATCTCGACGTGCTGGGTCTGATCTTCACCAACAGGGACGATATTGGCGTCATATAAAAGAATGTCAGCGGCCATTAAGACTGGGTAAGCGAAAATACCAAGTCCGATTTCACTGTCATTCATCTTCGAGCATTTGTCTTTGAACTGGGTCATGCGTCTAAGCTCACCCATGTAGAGATAGTTCTGGAGGATGGCATTGAGCTCAGCGTGCGCGGAAACAGTCGACTGAAGGAAGATGGTGCATTTCTTTGGGTCGAGTCCGCTAGCAAGATAGAAAGCCGCAAGGTCGCGGGAGTTTTCTCTAAGCTCATTTGGATCGATCGGCATCGTAAGAGCATGGAGGTCAGCAATGAAAATAAAGACCTCTCCTGACTCTTGGAAGTCCTTGAAGTGGCGTAAAGCGCCGATATAGTTGCCTAAAGTGAGTTTTCCAGTAGGTTTAATTCCAGATAAAATACGCGTCATAAGATACCTCCCGCTCATTCTAGAAGAGAAACGAGTGGAAGTAAATATTAACAAAGTTAATGAATGTGGCTTGTAAAAGGAATACAATACGCACGTATGATTAAGATTTATTACTCACCATCATGCTCATCCTGCCGCAAAGTAAAGAAGTGGTTCGATGATCAGAAAATACCATACACCAGCAAAGATATCTTTAGCGGGGCCCTCAATGAAGCTGAGATTCGTGACATCATCACGAAGTGCATTGACGGAACCGACGAGATCATCTCCCCAAGGAGTAAGATTGTTCAGGAACAGAACATCAACTTCGACGAGATGAAAGTTTCTGAGCTCATCACTTTCATCAAGAACAATCCTTCCGTTCTCCGCCGTCCGATCATCGTCGACGACAAGAGAGTTCAGGTTGGTTATAACGAAGAAGAGATTCGCACCTTCATCCCAAGAGCCAGAAGATACGCCGACCTCCTCTGTGGTGAGTGGTGTCCGAAGTTCCCTACCTGTCCTGTTGGTACAGACCGTAAGACCATCGATCCAAAAGATGAGCAGTGCCTCATCGAGGAAGAGAAATACATCAAAAATAATTAAAAAGCGCCAGCAAATTGGCGCTTTTTTTATTCTCCAATAGCCTCTAAAGCCCGTCGAATCTTGTTCTTTTTGTTTAACTCGAATGGAATGCCATTCTCATCGAATAATTGCTTTAGATACTTTGTCGCGGTGGCCATATCCTTATGCTCAAGCTCAACCTCATAGTCGGTTATGCCGGAGTAGTTATTCATGTCTATGGCAAGTTCTCCCCCTTCATATTCGGCATCGATCCTTCTTGTTGAAAGAACGGTTTTGATGAAGAGCTTGGATGTGTCTATGCCTGCTTCCTCAAGATACTTTTTGATTTCATTATCTGGGAAAGAGGTTTGGCCATTGATGCCTTCGAATTCTTCTTCGGTGATATAGAGGTTCTTCTCAATGTGTCCTTCTTTGAAAGGAACCTTAACGGTCATCTCAAACTTCATGTCCTTGAAGCGGACACGAAGGGAAAGGCCTTTTTTTCTGACCTCTCCATCTTTGGTATCGATGTAATAGTTGATCTGGACGTATGAGCGGTTCTCTTTAAAAAGAGAGACCAGTTTCTCATAGTCTTTTTTGCCGATTAGGGCTTTGGCTTCAATTTCGAGGATGTCGCTCATGGGACAATTATAGCAAAAAGAAAGGCCAGCGATTGCTGACCTTTTGATTATGGTCTTTGCGGACGGCTGCCTCCGCCACCAGGACCGCCTCCGTGGCCTCCGCCCGTCTCTCCTAAGTTGATGGTGCTTGAGCTCCAGGTTCCTCCAGAGATCTGCGTTCCGGCGACTGAGCCAGATACTTTGTATACGCCTCTAAGGATTTCGCCTGTGGCAGTGGCGTTAGAGACATAAGAGAAGACGACAGAGCCTTCAACGAAGTCGCTGCTAGAGATATATAGCGAATAAGCGGTGGTGGTCTGTGGCTTGATGAGCCAAGTATAACCGCCGTTAGCGATAGCGAAGTAATTGCTAGTGCTCACGCCAGCGCTATATGTTCCAAGGAAGGAATATTGAGTGCCGCTAGAGGTAACGAGCATATCGTTCGAGCCATAAGCGACCAATGTACCGCCTGATTGTTTGAATTCAGCTCCATCGCCATAGTCGAGAGGGCCGTTTCCGTTTTTAGACTGATTAACGACGGTTACTCCTCCGGTGACATAGAAGTTTCCGTTTGAGTCGATTCCGTCACCTGTGGACTGAATATAGTTCATTCCACCAGAGATGGTCATAAGTGCGGATGAGGTGGATCCGCCGCCACGTGGTCCCCATGGGGTTTCTTGGCTTGCGGAATCGTTTCCTCCGCCGGCGTTCATGCCGTCATCGCTAGCAATGACGCTATTGGTTCCGCCAGAGATCTCGACATTAAGGCCCTCAAAGCCTTCAAATGATTTGGTGACGGTGTTGGTTCCGCCAGAGACTACGAGTTTGTTGTCGGCGTGAATGCCATCATCGCCTGCGCTTATGGTGGTGGTGCCGCCTTTGACGTATACGTCGTTCTCGGCGTTGATGCCGTCGTCTCCGGTTGAGGTGATGTTCAAAGTGCCATCAAGAATCTCAACGTCATAACTGGATTTGACGCCTTTATCTTTCGAGACGATGGTGTAGGTTCCTTTGTTGAACTGAACACCTTGAACTTCGCCCTCGTCAAAGGTGTCGCCCTCTTTCTTCTCGACGCTGATGCCGTCGTTATTCGTAGCTTCGATTGAGATGACGCCTTCGTCTTCGGCGTGGCCGAGAACGATTGATTTATCGGCTTTCATGCCTTTGTTTTTGGCTTTGATGGAAAGGGTGCCGTTCTTGGCTTCGATTTTGGTATCGGAGCCGACGCCGTTTTTAAGGTTACCGATGACATTAAGGGTTCCTGCGCCGACAATGCTAAGCTTCTTATTTGAGAAGATAGCCGCTGAATCATCGGCATCGTCAGAAATCGCGACACGGTTATCGGTGATCGTGGAAGTGGTGCCTTTGTATTTCTTGATCTTCAGCTTGGATTTGTTGGCACTATAGATCGGAGCAAGGGTGTTGTTTCCGCTTTGGGTGATAGAGACGCCATTAAGGATAAGTTCGACTTCTTGGTCGGAGTTATCAGTGATGTAGATGGAGCCGTTAGAAAGGCTTCCTGAGACGGTATAGGTGCCAGGTTTATAAATGATGACTGTGTTCTCTTGAACCGAGATGCCTGAACCACTGAAGGTTGTCGCGTTGTCCC
>CADCDV010000006.1 GCA_902800255.1 uncultured Erysipelotrichaceae bacterium
TTCTTTTCCGCCATTGTTATTCTCCTTTCTTCGAATGATCAACAAGTGGCTTGACCTCTGGCTTAGAGAACTGCTTGAGGATCGCGCTTCTGATCATGACGAGACCTTTCTTGGCTCCTGGGATGCCACCCTTAACAAGGATGTAATTCTTCTCAGCGCTGGTTTCGATGACAGTGACGTTGAGAAGGGTGGTCTGTTCATCACCCCAGTGTCCGCTCATTCTCTTGCCTGGAATGACGCGGTTGTTGTCACGGCCGTTGTTAGCAAGGGAACCGATCTGGCGGTGATAGCCGGAACCGTGACCCTTTGGACCGATGTGAGCGCCGTAGTGTTTGATGACGCCACTGTAACCGTGACCTTTGGATGTGCCGATGATGTCAACGACTTCACCAGCCTGGAAGAGATCGGCGGTGAGGTTCTCACCAACGTTCTTTCCGTAGATTTCCTCACCCTTTAATTCGAAGAGGTGAGCTTTGGCAGCGACGCCGGCTTTCTTGTAGACGCCAAGCTCAGGTTTGTTGAGGCGGCGTTCGGCGATATCTTCGTAGCCAACTTTGAGGGCTTCGTAACCATCTTTCTCAATGGTCTTTTTGCCAACGATGACGTTTGGAAGGACTTCGATGACGGTAACTGGATACATAGTTCCGTCAGCGGCGAAGACTTCAGTCATGCCCATTTTTCTTCCGATGATGGATTTCATTCTTCAGTCCTCCTTATTTCGCTGTGACATCGATGTCGACGCCGTTTGGAAGATCAAGCTTCCTGATGGCATCGATGGTCTCTTTGTTTGGACCGACGACGTCGATTAATCTCTTGTGAGTTCTGATCTCGAACTGCTCGCGGCTATCCTTGTACTTGAAGGTAGCACGGAGAATCGTGTAGACCTGCTTCTCGGTTGGGAGCGGGACAGGACCGACGATTTTCACATTGAAGTGATTCGCTATTTCTACGATCTTCTGGACGGCGACGTCTAGAATCTTGTGATCGTAAGCCTGCAAACGAATGCGCAGTACTTGCTGTTTCGCCATGAATTTTCCTCCTTATTTCTTCAGGCTTGCTTTGCTAGCTCCATGCGAGTTCCCTGACTAAGTCGAGTGCCTTAACAACGGCATTCGGCGTGTCAGCAACATCGCACTTCATCGCTGGCGTCAGCGTGTATGAGTATATTCCTGCGTGCGAGGGTGAGTCAACAGAAAAATGAAAAATATTTTCGATGGTTATGGCACTTTTGCAAAAATCGTCAAGACCAGCACAAAAAAGTGTCGAAATGGCCTAAATTTGACCATTTCTTTGTGCACTGTGCATAAATTTGCATATTATTATTTGCCGAAAAACGATTTTTGGGACCCTCGTCTTTCATCCTTTTTTCATATTTCTTTAACGGCGACTCCCCTTTTTGGGCAATAATTAGGAGGTCGTTTGGAGGGTAGCCTATGGATATCTTTGGATACTTGAATAAATTCGGAAGCAAGAGCTTCGAGGAGATGCCTTTCTCCGAAACTGATAGCCTTGTCTTTTCCCAGTTAAGCTACCTCAAATTCGAATATGGCTTCTCCGCGTTATCTGGCGGAGACGAATATGTTGAACTTACGAGATTCGCTGATCTTTCTGACAAGACCCTTCTTTCTCATGGAACGAGCGACCCAGTGAGATATGGCGAGTTCTGGCTCAAGATCTTAGAGTGCCCCCGCTTCTCCTCTTTGAAGATCGGACATATCGAATCCGTCTTCAGCGTCGATAGATGCATCCAGTACATGGCGATGACCTTCATTGGCAAAGGACCGATGAGATACATCGTCTTCCGTGGCACCGATGGAAGCCTTGTCGGCTGGAAAGAAGACTGCAACCTCGCGACCATGAAAGAGATCCCTTCCCAAAAGCTTGCGAGGGAATACGTCACCAAGATCGTCAAACACCGTCTTTTCCCATTCACCATCATCGGCCACAGCAAAGGCGGCAACCTCGCGATGTACGCGACTCTTATGATGAAACGCAGGTACTACCTCCGCTTCAAAGGCTGCTATTGCCATGACGGTCCTGGATTTCAAGATCCAAAGGTCTTTAGTAAGAAAGCCCTCGACAAACTTAACCCAAGAATCCATAAAGTCATCCCAGGGGAATCCTTAATCGGACTTCTCCTTAACCAAGTCTCCCCATATAAAGTCATATCCGCGAATGAAAAGGCCTCTTTCTTCCAACACAGTATCTTCAAATGGGATCTTGATGATGAGACCGGTGAGCTTATCGAGCTTGAGAGGAATTCAAACGCCTCAAAGACCAAGCAGACTATGTTCACCAACTGGCTTGCATCTCTAAGCAAAGACGACCTTGCCATGATGACCGAATGCCTCTTTGACATCCTCCAGGCCAAAGACAGAAAGACCATTTATGAGGTCATGGCTCTTGGCAAAGTTGATTTAGCGTTCACGCTTATCAGAGGCTGGATGAAGTATGACGATGAGACGAAGAAGAAACTCAAAACCAACCTCTTCTCTGCCTTGAGTTATTACAAGGCCGCGAAAGAAGAAGTCGCTGCGTCATACGGACCAAAGAAAGAGAATAAACCAAAGAAAGGCGTGTTCAGCATCTTCAGAAAGAAAAAGACCGACAAATAGCCGGTCTTTTTTCATTCTAATGGGGTTTTGCTGTAGATTTTTGTTTTTTATAAACCCTTTTCGAGCCTACGACGTTCGCCTTCTTCATAGGTGTATTTGCACCCGCAGCAGAGTTGCTGGTATAAGCCATATTTGTCTCTAAGGGCTTTGCCTTTTTCTATGCCATCATCCTTCTTGAAATCGCTATAGAAGTACTTGGTTTTGGAATGTTTGGCCTCTAGTTCTTTGCCAATGCTATTGAGGATGAGGGAGTTCTTTTGGCGTGAGACGGTCATGACTGTGGTGAAATAATCAAAGCCATTCTCTTCAGCATAGTCATAAGCTTCACCCATTCTCTTGCGGTAGCAGATCATGCAGCGGCGGCCCCCTTCTCTCTCGTCCTTATATGGAGCGAGATCCTTATCGAATTCGTCGTTGTCGTATGGGGTGACGATGAGACCGACATCGAAATTGAAATCACTCTTCATATACGTGAGGAGTCTCTTTAATTCTTCGAGCCTTTTGTTATATTCCGCCTCGGGATAGATGTTGCTGTTATTGAACATGATGGTCACATCAAAGTGAGGGCAAAGGAAAAGGAGAGGCCAGCAAGAGCAAGGCCCACAGCAGCCATGAAGAAGAAGCCTTGGTTTTTTGTCGCCATGAAGGTTCTTGATCTCTTCAAGACTGATGTTGTAGTAGTTAGGCTTCTTGATATTCATCCCTAATCCTCAAGGTTTTTGGAATAGTCGTATTTGCCATATATGAACATGGCGTCTCCAAAGGAGAAGAAGCGATATCTTTCTTTGACAGCTTCCTCATAGACGGAGAGAGTGAACTTTCTGCCCATGAAGGCGCTGACGAGCATAACGAGGGTGCTCTTTGGAAGATGGAAGTTTGTGATGAGAGCGTCCACCGCTTCATATTTGTATCCAGGCTCGATGAAGATGGAAGTTGGTTCTCTAGTGGCAACGAACTTCCCATATTTTTTGAAGTTGGCCTCAAGGGTTCTCACTGAGGTCGTTCCAACGGCGATGATTCGTTTTCCTTCAGCTTTGGCTTTGTTAAGCTCTTCAGCGGCTTCTTCGCTGATCTCAAAGACCTCACTATGCATGACATGGTCTTTGGTGTCAGTGACTTTGACTGGGCGGAATGTTCCTAAGCCGATATTCAAAGTGACGTCGATGACTTTGGCACCTTTGGCTTTGATTTCATCAAATAGCTCATTCGTGAAATGAAAACCGGCGGTTGGGGCCGCTGCGCTTCCAGGGACTTTCGCGTAGACGGTCTGATAGTCCTCTTTGTTCGCACACATCTGTTTGATGTATGGAGGGAGAGGTGTTTGTCCAAGCTTATCAAGTACCTCTAAGAAGATGCCTTCATAGATGAACTTCATGTTTCTGAGGCCTTCAGGTTTGACACCGGTGCAGACGCATTTGAGCTCGCCATTTCCGAAAACGCAAACTGAGCCTTCACGAACACTATGGGCATTACCAACAAGGCACTCCCACTCGTCACCTTCAAGTTGTTTCAAAAGAAGGACTTCCACCGCCCCACCGGTCGCCTCTTTGGTGCCGATGAGCCTAGCAGGAATGACCTTGGTATTGTTTCTCACAAGAACATCATTTGGGCCGATATAGTCAATAATGTCGTGAAATTTCCTATGCAAAAACCGCTTATTTTCCCTATCGACGACGAGCAAGCGGCATTCATCACGCTGCTGCATTGGGGATTGGGCAATAAGTTCTTCAGGAAGGTTATAGTCGAATAATGAGATGTCCATTTAGAAGCCTCTTTCGTCTCCAAACTTCTCAAGGATCTCTTTCTTATACTCAAGGAAGCGATCCTCTTGGATGGCTTTCCTTGCTCCCTCAACGATCTTGATGAGGAAGCGGATATTGTGGATGCTGTTAAGTCTCTTTCCAAACTCTTCGTTAGCGATATGAAGATGGCGGAGATAGGCTTTGGTGTAGTTCTTGCAGGTATAGCAATCGCACTCTGGATCAAGAGGTGTGAAATCCTCTTTGTATTCGTTGCGGCGAATGTTGATTCTGCCTTTGCTGGTCATAAGAGCGCCATGTCTAGCGATACGGGTTGGAAGAACGCAGTCGAACATATCGACACCGAGTTCGATGCCACCAAGGATGTAATCGATTGAGCCAACGCCCATGAGGTAACGAGGTTTCTCTGGCGGGAGATAACGAACGCTATCGGCAACCATGTGGAAGCAAACGTCTTTTGGCTCACCGATTGAAGTACCTCCGATGGAATATCCATCGAAAGGCATCTTTGCGAGTTCTTTGGCGCACATTTCCCTAAGGTCAGTGAAGTCACTTCCTTGGACGATGCCAAAGAGAGCTTGATCTTCTCTTGTATGAGCTTTGAGTCCTCTTTCAGCCCAGCGAAGGGTTCTTAAAGTGGATCTTTCGGCATATCTTCTATCAACTGGATAAGGCATGCATTCATCGAATGACATAGCGATATCTGGTCCGAGGGCTTCTTCGATATGGATGACATCCTCTGGGGAGAGGAATTCTTTGTCACCGTTAAGGTAGTTCTTGAACTGAACGCCTTCTTCGGTGATCTTGCGGTTATCGGCTAAAGAGAAAACTTGGAATCCACCGCTGTCGGTAAGGATTGGGCCGTCATAGTTCATGAACTTATGAAGACCGCCGGCCTTTTTGACTAAATCCTCGCCTGGGCGAAGATGGAGATGATATGTATTCGCGAGGATGATGCCCGCGCCTAATGATTTGATCTCTTCTGGTGAGAGGGTTTTGACTGTGGCGTTAGTGCCAACCGGCATGAAAATTGGGAGCTCTACGTCTCCGTGCGGGGTATGGAGGATGCCATATCTCGCCCCACAGTTTTTGTCGATATGTTTAATCTCTAGCCAAAAGTCTTTACACATTACTGGGCTATTCTAATTCCTCAAAGGACAATAGGCAAATGCCTATTACCACTTAACGTCTTCGTGGATGAGAGGTCTGAAGGCTTTATTGAAAACCTTTGTGTGGGCCAAACTAACCCAAAGAGCGTATCCGATTGCCATTGCGATAGTCTCACCAAGGGCAACCCAAAGCCAGCCTGCCCAAATTGGAAGGTCGCCTAAGTAATCAAGGAAATAGAGTTCACTGCCAACGATGAAGCCATTAAAGATAACTGGCCAAATCCAGCCGATGAAGAGTCTCTTAGAGAAGAAAGAGATCAATAGGCAAGATATGAAAGTAGCTAAAGTGCCAAGCAAGACATCAATCCAAACATTAAGTGCGAGCGAAGCACCGATGACGTTGGAAATAAAACATCCGAGCGTTAACCCCACGACGAGGTCTGGCCTCCAGAAAACAAGCAAGACAAGCGCTTCCGAGAAGCGGCACTGCATGTAATCGTAAGAGAGTGCGGGAACTAGTAAAGTAAGTACCACATAAAGAGCGGCGATGATAGAGTTCTCAGCTATCATGCGGACGGAGAAGAATCCGCCCGAAGGTTTTGATTCATTATGAGCCATTTCTGACCCTCCCTGTTTTTTATACGTGGAGCAAGAGGAGCAACACGTTGAACAAATCTTAATAGAAAGGGAGAGAAACTGCAAAGGAAAGAAAAAACATGTGGGATTTGCCAGCAATTTTTGCGTTTTTGCAGGATTTATCGAAACCCATGGTGTCTAGGCAAAGGGGCTAAAGGAAGATATAATCTTCCCATATGAGCGAGCTAGAACAAGAAAAGACCACTCAAAAAAAGAGCAAGAAAGGCCTAATCAGCAACATCATTTTCCTTGTCCTTCTGACTGCTCTCGTGGTCACGCTTTTCTTGTCCTTTGGCGAGATTCAGAAGATCGGCGAGACGCTTGCTCAAATCGCTACCGGAAACAATTGGCTTTGGCTTCTCGCTGCCTTTGGCGCAATCATTGTCTACTTCCTTCTTTGGCCAATCACTTTGAACTTATTCGCTAAAGCTGCAGGTTCTAAAACAAAGGCAATCGATTCTTATCTCATTGGCTGCTCTGAACATTTCTATAATGGCGTCACTCCTTTCGCTACAGGCGGTCAGCCATTCCAGATCTATTCCTTCACGAAGAGAGGAACCACTGCCTCTGTCGGTACAAGTGCTGTACTTGCTAACTTCGTTACTTTCATGATTGCGACCAATTTGATCGCCTTCGTTTCTTTGTTCTTCTATCCGCAGATCACCAGCGGTCTTGCCGCCCTAAATATGGAATGGGCCAAATATGTGGCAATCGTTGGCTACACCATCAACTTCTTGGTTCTTTTGTTCATGATTGCCTTAGGTGCCAGCAAGCATTTGAAGAACTGGATCATCGCCATCATCAAGTTCATCACGAAACCGAAATTCTTGAATAAACATTTCGCCAAACTCATCCCTTCTTTTGAGGCCTATTGCGAGAACGCCCAAATCGGTTTCCGTTCCATCTGGGCTCATAAGAAAACCTTCATCTTCTCGCTTCTTATCAAGATCGTGACGATGCTTGTTTATTACCTCATCCCTTACTTCCTTCTTAAGGCCGTTGGACTTAATGCCTCGCTTTATGATGCCGAAGGCATGAATGCTTTGATTGTCTTATTCGCAACATCATTTGCCATCACCGCAGTCGTCTGGGTTCCAACCCCAGGAGGAACGGGCGGCATCGAATACGCTTTCTCAATCGTCATCTCCTCTGTCTGTTTGATGGCAAGTGCTAACTCTGGAGCGGCTTTTGCCTTATCTCTCCTTTGGAGACTCGTCACCTACTACTTCACTCTCATCGTCTCTTTCATCTTCGTCTGCATCTTCCAGGCAAGAGACAAGAAAGCTTTATCGTTAGAAGAAGAAGCACCTAAGGAAGTCGAGAATGTATAAGGGACCGCTAAACATCTTATATTCTGGCGATAAGGGCTACACGATGGCCCTCTTCCTTTCAATCGAAAGCATTGCCAGAAGAACCAAAAACCCTGTCAAAATCCATCTCTTTTCAATGACTTCGGGTAAAACCAAGGGTATTGAAGAGGAAGATAGGTTGCTTCTTGAAACGATGCTCAAAGACTTCAACGAAGAGAATGAGATCATCCTTTATGACGCGACGAAGATGTATGAGGATGAATTCAAAAAAGGACCTAACACCAAGAACGTCTTCTTCCCTCCGATGTGCTTGCTTAGACTCTTCGCAGAAAGAATCCTTCCTAAAGATATTGATGAACTTCTTTATCTAGATGGAGACACCCTCATCTATAACCCAATTGAGAACATCCGGGAGAATGATATCTCTGAACATGAGTTCGGCGCTGTACTCGATTACTTAGGAAAGACCTGGAAGAACAAGAACTACTTCAATTCAGGTGTCCTCTACTTCAATATGAAGAAATGCCGGGAGACTGGCTTATTCGAGAAGTGCATCGAATTCGTCATGACCAAGAAAGCTTTCTTCCCTGACCAGGACGCTTTAAATAAGAAGAACGTTTCCCACTTGGTCATGCCAACGAAGTTCAATGATCTGAGGAATGTCCTAGAGGATACAGTCGTCAGCCATTATCCAAGAAGGATCTGGAAGTTCTATGACCCAGTCAAACCTTGGATGATCAAGAGGATGCATAAGGAATATAAACGTCATAACTTTGACGTCGATTACGATTACTATTTAGAACACTTCCCATTCGAAAGATACGGAATGGAAAAGCCGAAGAAAGATTGGTAAAGAAAAACGCCTCAGTCCGAGGCGTTTTGTTTTTCATTTTTCGAATTAGGCTTTGGCAATCTCGGTTGAAGATTTGGAAGCGGCGACCATGATGTATCCGCCGAAGGCAGCGGTAACAGCACCAACAACGAGGTTCATGATTGGGAAGCCATAGCCCCAACCAGAAGCGCCGAAGACATAAGTCTTGCCGCTTTCGAGAGCGTAGTTGAGATGGATGCCGTTATCTCTCCAGACGATGGTGAGAACGCCATAGATGATAAGGCCAGCCGCTAAGGCGATAGCAGCACCGCCAGCCATGAAGCCAGGAACCTTGGTTCCGCTCTTGAACTTGCTAAGCCAAGCAAGAAGGAGAAGGACAAAGGCAGCTAAGCTAGAAAGGGTGATGGTGAGAAGGAGGAGGTTGATTTCTCCCTGCTTCCAAGCGTTAAGGGAAGAGTTGGTAGCGTTGACGATTAAGCTAAGTCCGGCCTCAAGAGCAATAGCGCAGCTGAAGACCATAGCACCACCGATGAATCCGCGGAGAAGAGGTTTCTGATCTTTGCCATCGTAGAGCTTGACCATTGGGATGTTGGTGGCGATAAGAAGAACGATAGCGATGAAGAGAGACATGACGATAACGAAGACTAAGTTTCCGTTATTTCCGGTGAGGTCGAAGAATAAGATGGCCTGGAGAAGGAAGAAGAGACCAGCGGCCCAACCCTCGACGATAAGAGTGGTAAGGGCTTTGACGACTGGCTCGTCATCACGTGGATTCATAAGACCTTTGATGGCATAGAAGAGACCGTAGCCGGAGATGATAGCAAAGCTAAGACCGACAACAGCAAGTTCTAAGTAAAGGAGATAGGCTCCACTGAATAAGTTCTTGGTGAAGTAAGTTGGATCAGTTCCGAAGTACTCAGGAACAACGAAGGCGCCGAAGTAAAGGCCAAGGGCACCAAAGGCGAGAACGATGAGAGCGTGTGCTAAGAAGCTCAAGGTTCTGGATGTGTTTGCATATTTCATAAACAACCTCGCTCGCAGGGGCTTCAAAAAATTACGGGAAGCCGTGCAACTTCATTATTTAAGTCTATCTTGAAAAGATAGTCAATTCCCAAAGGGGAATTTCTTCTAATTCCCCTCAAAAAATTCCTCCACAAAAATCGCGCATTTTTTGAATTTCGTGTGGTTTTTGCAAAGGATTTTTGGGTTTTAGATGGATTTGAAGACGATGATGGCGCTTAGCAACGACCAAGCGAGGTTATAGCCCCCGCAATTGCCATCGACATCAAGAAGTTCGCCGATCAAATAGACGCCCTTCTCCTTTTTGGAGAGGAGGTTTTCATCAACCTCAGTTAGGGAGAGACCGCCAATGGTGACCTGCGAATAGTCGAAGTCGTAGTGGTTCTTAACAGAGTATCTAAGGTTCTTCATCGAGGTGGCGATGCATAAGGCATCCGTTCCTTTGGAACGAACGAGTATATGTTTCTGAAGTGGCTCAACCAAATAGGAGTCGAGATAGAACTTGCTATTGAGGGCTTCATCGTGAGCAAGTCTCTTCATGAGTTCTTCGAACGTCCAATCAGGGAAAAGGTCCACCACTAATTCAATGTCTTTTGGGTTCTTGTGACGGTAGATCGCGCTCTCCGCATTGAAGATGACGATGCCAGAGATTCCGTCGTTCTTGTAGAGGATCTCGCCATCCTCATCAAAGATTCTATCTTTGCCTAAGAAGGCTTTGACGTTTGCTTTGTGGCGAACGCCGGCTAAAGGTTTGACGTCTTTGTCGTTCAAAACAAGAGACGTTAATCCTGGTTTTGGTTCAGCAAATTCGTAGCCGTGTTTCTTAAGAATTTCGTAGAAGCTTCCATCGCTTCCAAGCTTTGGATCGCTCTTGCCGCCAGTGGCGATAACAAGCTTATCGAAGACATAAGTCTTCTTGTCTGTCTTAACTTCGATTTGAGGATCTTTTGAAACGTAATCAAGAACCCTTGTTTCAGTTACGAAAGAAACACCGACTTTCTCAGCGAGTTTCTTAAGGTATAAGGCGTATGCTGGCGCACTCTCGGAAAGAGGGTAAACATAGTCACCATTAGAGGTTAGTTCAATGCCAAGGCTCTTAAGAACGCCTTCAAGGAAGGCATAAGGGTATTTCTCAAGAATCGGACCCATGAACTCTGGGTGATTGTACTTCTCTTTGACGAGGTTCTTATTGAGAAGATTGCAGTGTCCGTTTCCGGTCGCATAAAGCTTCTTTGAAAGCTTGCTTTCCTTTTCGAAAACCACCACTTCGGATTCAGGGTGTTTGATTTTCAAAAAGATAGAGAGATATAGCCCGCTTGGACCACTGCCGATAATACCGATTTTCATCGTATGTATTTTAGTCTAGATGGAGAGGATAGACAAAAAGAAAAGCAGCCGTTTTGGCGGCTGCTAATTTCTCGAGATTATTTTTCTTCCTCTTTTTTCTCTTCTTCCTTTTTGCCGTGCTTCTTATCGTACACATCGATTTCTTCATCGATGATGGATTGAGCTTGGCTATGGTAGACGTATTTCTTCTTTGAGGTATAGAACTTGTCGAGTTCCTCTTTGACGATCTGACGGAAGGAAGCGTGGGTAAGATATTTCTCTTCCTTTGGCTCTTCTTCGACGACCTCTTCTTCTTTCTTGACGGCTTTCTCGCCTTTGAAGACGAAGAAGGCTCTGATCAAGAAGCTATAGAGAATCATGGCGATGAGGGCGATGCCAAGGATTCCAAGTCCGCTTGGGGTGGATTTGCCACCATGGGCGAGGACGTGGTTGATGCTAAGGGCGGTAAGGCTGTAATGGAGAGGGTTGGTTGGAACGATGATCTTGGTAAGGAAGATGCCAAGGTGGATGAGCGCTAAGAGGAGAGCAAAGCCAAGGAATGCGCTAAGAAGGAATTTAGGGAAGGTAGCCTTTCCTTTGCCTTTCCAAACGATTAGGTGACTAAAGAGATAACCAGCAACGAGGTAAAGGACAAATGAGGCGCAGGTCGCGATGATCCATTCAATGAGCTCATTCAAATCAAGGATAGGAGCAACGAACTGAAGTAAGCAGAAATGCGCACCTAAAGCGATGACGATTGTGAGAAGCTCAAAGAGAAGGAATTTGACGAAGCGAGGCATCCCCTTCTTCTCTTTCTTTGGTTCGGCTTCTTCAGCGGCTGGTTCAGAAGCTTCTTCGGCTTCTTCCACTTTTTCAATTTCTTTTGGTTCTTCAGTCGCCTGTTCTAACTCAGGTTGTTCAGACTGAACTTCTTCTTTTATTTTTTTCATGGATATGTACCATCCCTTTTATTTAAGGATACTAGAGACAATCGATTTCTTTAAGATAATCCTCAACAAATGCATCACTTGGCATCAAAAGGTCACCTCTAGGTGAGAGACCAACGGTACCGATTTTGATTCCGTCAGGCGTGCAGTTTCTCTTGAATTGGCTCTGGAAGAAACGCTTGAAGAAGACCTTAAGCCATTTCTTCAAAGTCTCGTTATCGTACTTGTAATTAAAAGCCTGTTGAGCGAGGAAATAAAGTTTCTTTGGTGAGAATCCATAACGGAGATAATGGAAGATGAAGAAATCCTGGAGCTCATATGGGCCAACTTTGTCCTCAGATTTCTGGACGATTTCTCCTTTGGCTGAAGGTGGTAAGAGCTCAGGGCTGATAGGCGTTTCAATGATGCCCATCAAAGCGGTCTTCGTTTCTGGGTGCATGATCGCATATCCCTCAACGACATATCTGACCAAGGTCTTTGGAACGGATATGTTGAGATCATAGAAGGACATGTGGTCACCGTTATATGTGCACCAGCCAAGAGCGGCTTCGCTTAAGTCGCCGGTGCCAACCATCAAGGCATCTTCATCGTTAGCAAGATCCATCAAGACCTGAGTCCTTTCACGGGCCTGGGCGTTCTCATAGGCGACATTGTGGTTTTGTTCATCGTGCCCAATGTCTTTGA
>CADCDV010000007.1 GCA_902800255.1 uncultured Erysipelotrichaceae bacterium
AAGGCTAATCGCACCTGCCATCATGAGGACACAGGTGATGATTTCAATGCCAAGACCACTGCTCACGGTATAGGAAAGGTTGGATATCTCCCCTATTGGCATCTTCTGGCTGAAGAAATAGATGCCTTCGGCTCTCGTGGAGAAGCCTCCTGTCGCTAAGCAACCCATCGAATGGCAAACCGCCTCAAACGGAGGCATGCCGGCAAGCCATAAGCCTAAGGAACCAGCAGCGACACAACCGAAATAGACAAGGAAGATGATCTTCGCGGATTTGCCTAAGTTAGGGACGATCTGGTCGTTATGGCCTTCAGCGAAATAGAGTTTGAAGTTCTGTCTACTAGAGATGATGGAAGTAAGAAGGAGGACGAGACCAACGCCACCGATGAACTGCATGAAGGCACGGTGGAACAAGAAGACGTGCGCATAGCCATAACCTGAACAGGAATCGACTCCTAAAGGAGAACTAAGCGTTCCATCAAGATACGCATTCGCTGGATAAAGAGTGAGGCCTGTGGTCGTGAATCCTGAGGTAGCTTCAAAGAAGCTCTCGGAGAAAGACATGCCTAAAGAGGCATTCGCGTCACCGAAATTGAGCCAGCTGAACTGGGTTAGGAAGAATGGGAAAGCGCCAGAAAGGATGGCAGCGATCCAAATGATGACAAGAAGGACGGCGTCTTCTTTCGGTTTGAAGCGCATCTTCTCTCTGCCAGCGACTAAGAGCTTATAAAGAAGGATGCCTAAGCCGATGTCGAAAGCGGCAGGCACAAGGAAGTCGAGGAAGACCTTCCACTCACCTGGATAGAAGATGAGCATGAGCAATGGGAAAAGGATGACGATTCCCTCAAACGCGAGGAAAAGGCCAAGATAACCGAATATCAGTCGGAATCCTTTTGCCGGTGCTTTTTTCATATTGGTGCCTTAATCTTGTTTTTTCCTTCTACGGGATTTCTTCTCTTCTTTGACTTCGGCAGCAGGTTCTTCTGGTTTTTCCTCAACCATGGACTTCTGCCTCTTTAAGAAGCGAAGGATCTCCACTTCATTCTCTTTTGCGCAGGCGACGACAAGGGTGTCCATAGGGCGGAGGACGAGGTCGCCGTTAGGAATGATGAAGTTATAGTTACGGACGACATAGGCGATGGAAGCGTTCTTCGGGAAGCCCATGTCCTTGATGGCTTGGTCGCAGATCC
This sequence comes from uncultured Erysipelotrichaceae bacterium, assembly GCA_902800255.1. Classification (GTDB taxonomy): domain Bacteria; phylum Bacillota_I; class Bacilli_A; order RFN20; family CAG-826; genus UBA4951. The sequence continues at coordinate 1,188 of CADCDV010000007.1, forward strand.
AATACTTTGGAAGGAGGGTGGCCTCGATCATGACGATCTTCTCATTATCAAGAGAGAGCGACTTGATGAGGGATTCTGCGTTGGATTCGTTCTTGATCGATTTGGCAAGGAGGTAAGTCGAAGATATGACGACGTCGATGCCAAGCTTCTTATAAAGGTCAACGTTTGCTGGGTTTGAGACGGCGCAGATGCATTTCTTGACGTGGAAATTGCGCTTCGCCATAAGGCAGGAAGCGAAGTTATCGGTGTCTCTCTTACAAAGGGAAATGAAAATATCGGCGTCATAGACCCTTGCGGCCTCAAGGATGGCGTTATGCCATGGATCGCCGATTGTGACGGCGACGTGCTTTCTTTCCATGAGGGTCTGGGCCACCGCTTCGCTGCCATTGATGACGGTAAGGCGGTTTTCCTTCGTGTTGAACATGTCGATGATGTAGGCGGCATCTGAGTCGCCGTTAGCGATTACGATATGCATGCTTTATTTCCTCTCATCCTGTTCGATTTCGTTATATTTGACCAAGGTAAGGTCGAATGGGTAGATTGCTTTGACGTTCTGTAGGCCTTCGACGAGGGCGCCTTTATCTGGGTCATCGAAACGCACGATGGTGCGTGGGACGGCATAGACAAGCGAGCAGACATAGGCAAGGAAAAGGTTGACGTTATCATCACCAGTGACAATAACGACCTGCCCTGCCGTCTTGATATCGCAATGCTCCTCAAGGGCGAACATGTCGGTGGAATCGGCATTCACTTTGAAGCCGCTGAAAGTGTCATCAAGGCCATAGAAGGCTTTTGGATTTGGGTCAACGACGATGACGTCCTGACCTTTGGCGGCGGCACGGTTGGCGATACCGCTTCCGAGTCTACCTACGCCGATGACGATGGTTTTATTTTTGTTTGCCATAGCGCTGATTATATACCTTCTTTTAGAAGAGGCAAATCTCCGACGGATTTCATAACGTCGAATATCTTGGTCTTCGGATACTTTGCTTCGATCTCATTATAGACCTTTTTGGTGTTCTTCTTTTTTAGATTCTTCCAGCCGTTTTCGGCGTATTCCGTCAGGCACCATCTGATGAATTCCTCAGTGGTACCGGTCAGATAATAATGAGGGCAGTTCCGATTGAAATACTCCAAGGTCGTAGAGCCTTTGAAGTTTTTCGGATCATATGTTTTGGAGGCGCTTAAAGTGTCAGCGACATATTCGAGAGCGTATTTATACGGCATGTTTTTGGCGATGATCCTGCCTTTGAAGAAGTCGGTCCAATATTCCCAGTGGTGTTTGTTCCTTCTTGTATGATGTTGGCAGGCTGTTGAGTAATAGCCGTTACGGAGACGTTCTTCGTAGATTGGGGAATGGGTACCTACATAGTAGGTGGAGCCCACTTTGAACTCGGTTCTCCCGAATTTGCTGAGGTCATGTTTGAGGCAATGCCAAAAGATGCCAAGGTGCCAGCCGTTTCTGATGACCTGGTGGCGGTGCTTAAGGATTGTTCTTAGGTGTTTGAAAGGATGGCTCATGAAAGAAGATCCTCTAAGACTTTGCCGATATCGTCATGTATGACGTATTCAAAGAAGGAATCCCTTGGGGTTGGCTCTTTGTTGATTAAAAGAGTGTGTCCACCTTGGAAATAGTCGATCATGCCGGCGGCTGGATAGACGTTAAGAGATGTTCCTCCGACGATGAGGAAGTTAGCGAACCTTAGCTCCGTGAGGGCGGATTCCACCACATCTTCATTGAGAGGCTCTTCATATAAGACGACGTCAGGTTTGATGATCCCACCGCATTCAGGGCAATGAGGGATGCCGATGTTTGGGATATCGTCGATATCGAAGTGACGGCCACAGTCGACGCAGTTATAGCGTTTCGTCGATCCATGGACTTCATAGACCCTCTTGGAACCAGCTTCCTGATGAAGGCCATCGATGTTCTGGGTGATGATGGCGATATGATGGCCGGCTTTCTCATAATTTGCTAAGGCAATATGGGCTTTGTTTGGTTTGGCATTTTTGGCCACCATCGTCTTCCAATAGAAGTCATAGAAAGTTTCCGTATGGTATTCGAAATAGGTATGCGAAAGCATTGTCTCATAAGAGACGCCGTATTCGGAATGAATCTTATATAGGCCAGCTGGAGAACGGAAATCAGGGATTCCTGAGGCGGTTGAGACGCCCGCTCCGCCTAAGAAGACGATGCGTTTTGAATCCTTAATGAGTTTCTTAATCTCCTCTAACTTGGTATCCATACCAATGATTATAAGGAATCAGGCGAAAAATCGTAATTCTCTAGTTGCAAAAAGGACTTTCCCTCTTTATCATTATCCGTGCGCCTTTCAGCGCTTATGACGCTCGCTTAGCTCAATGGCAGAGCACCTGGCTGTTAACCAGGGTGTTGTAGGTTCGAGCCCTATAGCGAGCGCCATTTATGGCCTGTTGGAGAAGCGGCTTAACTCACATGCCTTTCACGCATGCATTCATGGGTTCGAATCCCGTACAGGTCACCAAATGGAAATAATGGACTGGCAAATGTCAGTCCTTTTTTCTTTTCACCTAATAATGAACGGGGTATTTTAAGCATATAGCATGAATTGAAAAGCCATAATAGACCGTCATGATTAACAACAATATTTTGGCCCGTATTTTCTACAGTCTTGGGCGTCTAGACAAAATGTACGAAGACTATTTGAAATGGGGTGTGCTTACACCAAATGAAAAGAAAGCTATCAGTGACGAATTTGATATGCTTAGCCGCGAAGAAACTCCGGCTCTAGCTTTAAAAAGGCACGGTACTATACCTCCAGAAAAATGGCAGGAGATTACGGACGAAATGAGGAAAAGGCATTCCAAATTCCTCGAAAAACACCCCCATTTTTATCTGAACCCTCTAATAAAGGAGTTGCGAAGCATTGTTGAGGCATCCGATGTCACTTTCAAGAACGACCCAAGAAAAAGACGTGCTTCAATAAAAGAAGTAAACATTTTAAAAAATGAAGATTACTTGGTGTTTGAATACAATCGGTTAGTTAATTCTACTCAAACAAGCGTTGTATTTACCGGCATTCCTTTAAAATTCATTTCGCTGATTAAGGAACTTGGGTTTTTAGTTCCATATATCCCTAAGCGGACCCATAGCTTTGTTATCGTTGAAGAAACGCATGCGATTGCGGATGAACTCTATACATTCAGCTATTTGAGATTTGACCAATAAGCTAGGCGTTAGAACTTGGTTTTTCATGCAAGGATTTGACGAGGGTCTAAAGGACATTGAATAAGATCAGCGAAGGCTGGTCTTTTTTTCCGCTTATCGAAAAATGTATAATGCAGCCATGAGCAAGATGTCTAAGCTCTTCCACACAAGGAAGAAGAAAATCTATTCTTTGGATGACGAACTCTTTTTCGAAGCGATGAAAGAGAATTGCCTTTTCCATTACAAAAACAACGCAGAATATAAGAAAATCCTCGACAATTTCCACTTCGACCCGAATTCTTTGAAATCATATGACGATTTGGCGAAGATCCCGTTTTTGCCAACGCTTTACTTCAAGCACCATAACTTGTTGTCTTTGCCTAAACGCAAATACCTCATCAAAGCCACCTCTAGCGGAACAAGCGGAAAGAACGTTTCGCTTGTCGGTTTCACCTTGGGTGATTTGCTCCGTGGCTGGAACATGGTTAAGAGTGTTTTCGCTTATCACAAACTCTGGTCGCTTAGGCCTCACCGCTACATCGTCTTTGGATATGAGCCGCATAAAGGAAACGATAAGGCTATCGCCAAGACCGCCTATGGGTTCACTTTAGTCACCCCTGCCATCAGCAAAGACTATGCAATCAGATGGACGAAAGACGGATACAAGGTCGACCTTGATAATCTTGAGAAGAAATTCATCAAATATTCAAAAGGAAAAACCCCAGTCAGCACGCTTGGTTTTCCTGCTTATACCTATTTCCTTCTCCAACAGATGAAAGACAAAGGCATCAGACTCAAGATGCCTAAAGGCTCAATCATCTCTTTGGGCGGAGGTTGGAAATCCTTCTATAAAGAGAAAGTCGACAAAGAGTCCTTCTATAAGCTTGTTGAGGAAGTTCTTGGCATCGACGACAAACACGTCTTCGAATTCTTTGGAGCGGTCGAACACCCAATCCTCTACACCGATTGCAGAAACCACCACTTCCACATACCTAATTACGCTCGCGTAATCATCCGTGACATCGAAACCTTGGAACCAGTTAAGCCAGGCCAGGTTGGTCTCATTAACCTTTTGACCCCTATGATGGTTGGCACTCCGATTCTAAGCATCATGACCGATGATTTAGGCATCCTCCATGAGGAAACCTGCCCTTGTGGCGAGAAATCGATGTATCTTGAGATCCTTGGCAGAAGCGGACTTGACGATATCAAGACCTGCGCAGCCGGAGCCGAAGAGCTTTTGAAAGGAGAGAAATCATGATCCTTTATAAAGGCGAAGTCTACGAAAACAAAGAACAGGAAAGGCTTATCTCCTCTTTGAAGGAAGATATGCTTTCGACGTTAGAAAATAACAAGACCCTTTCCTATAACGCGGTCATCGATGCCTGCGACAAACTCTATCAAAGGGTCATGAACCATGAGTTCGACCACATCGTTTTGCCACTACTTGATATGGTGAACATGCCATATTCCCAATTTGAGAGATACGCCAAATACTTCTCGAAAGAGGGGCTTCTCAAGAAGATCGAATATGAACTCGGCGACCTTAAGAACGGAAAGCTTGAGCTCGATGAGAATAACGAAAGATATTACGAGCCTTTAGGCATCCTCTTCCATATCGCTGCCGGAAACGTCGACCTTTTGCCTGCTTATAGTGTGGTTGAGGGCCTTCTTGTCGGCAACATCAACATCCTCAAACTCCCTACCGGAGATAACGGCATGTCAATCATGCTCCTTCAGGAACTCATCAAAGAATCACCAATCCTCAAAGACTACATTTACGTCTTTGACGTACCTAGCACCGAAATCGAGACCATTAAGGAACTTGCCAATATGGCAGACGCCACAATCGTCTGGGGCGGCGATATGGCGCAAAAGGCCGCAAGGACATTCGTCGACATCCACTCCTCCATCATCTCCTGGGGACATAAGATCTCCTTCAGCTATGTTGATGAGAATGTCACCGACGAAGAGCTCAAAGCGCTTTGCGAATCAGTCTGTGCAACCAACCAGCTCTTCTGCTCCTCTTGCCAAGGCATCTATCTCAACACCGACAAAGAAGAGGACATGAAAGCTTTAGCGAACCGCCTCCTCCCAATATTCGCCAAAATGAGCAAGGAGATGGGCACGCTCCCTCTTACGATGAAAGCGAAAAACACTCTTCTCACCTATAACGAGAAACTCGAAGGGAATATGGATAAGGTCTTCACAAAGGATGGGGTTTCTATTCTCATCAAGGAAGACAATACCCTTGAGCTTTCTTACCTCTTCCAAAACTTATGGATCAAACCTCTTAAGAAGACCGAGATCATCAAAGTCCTTAAACCAAACAAGAACCTCTTGCAGACCGTCTCGATCAATAAGGGCCTCAAAGAGAAAGAAGAGATTATTGGGCTCCTTGCCAAATCAGGTGTAACAAGGATTACGGCGTTAGGCGATAACTCACGCATGCTCCCAGGCGAAAGCCACGATGGTGAGTACGCGTTAAGGCGTTACATCAGAGTCGTTGAATCAATTAAGGGCTGATTTGTCAGTCCTTTTTTATTTTTTGCGAACGTTTTTGCTCTTTTTTCAGTATTATGTGTGAAGGGCAAAGAATGAAACGGAAACTATTCAACGCGTTTTATAGGAAAGAAGATTGGGCCGTCAAAGAGGTCTATCTTCGTTATTCGCGTCTATTGAAACACGTCTCCTATCAAATTGTTGGCGACAACGACCTCTCCGATGGCGTCGTCAGCGACACTTTCATTCGCGTTCTGGACAAAGGCCCAATCGATGACGAGAGCACGTTCGTCGCCTACATCTGCCAAGTCGCCCGTAACCTTTCGATCGACGTCGTCAAAGAGAGAAACAAAATCGATTCTCTCCCTGAAGAGGTTATAGGCGAAGAGGAAAAAAGCGATGACGATATCCTCGCGGTGCTTAGAAAGAGCCTAAGCAAAGAGGAATATGACGTCTTGGTTTTGCGCTCAGTCCTTGAGTATCCCTTCAAAGACATCGCCGAAATGTATGACACGACCCCTTCTGCAATAAGAGGGATCTATCATCGTTGCCGCAATAAAGCGAAAAAGCTTTTGGAGGCTTATCTATGAAACTCGACAAATTGCTCAAAACCGCATATAACGCCGAGGTGAAAGCTCCTCATGATTATGAGGAAGTCGTGGAATCCGTTGTTCCTAAAAAGACTCACCATTACTTCTTCCGCACCCTCAAATTGGCTGGGGTTGTTAGCTTTTCCCTTGTTGGCGCATTCGTTTTAACGATCGTCGGCGCTTTCCTTATTGCTGGTACCAGCATCGACGAGAGACCTCAAAGCATCAAGAAAGCCAGATTCTCGGTCTATGACACAAACCTCATCATGAGCGAGACCTTCAAAAGGAAAAACGCGATCAACTACACCGCCGAGAGAGAAAACAAATTCATTAATCCCGAGTTCAAACAAGCCGTCAGCCAATTCGCCTGCAATAGCTTTGCGGACATAGACAAAAACAAAAACTACGCCTACTCCCCTCTCATGCTTTATACCCAGCTTGACCTTATTTCCTGCGCCGCTAGCGACGAAGAGACTAAACTCCAATTCGATAATGCTCTCCAAAGTGAAGACGCCGAACTTAGGAGGATTGGCATTTCCACTGCGATGCGCAACAACTTCTTCGCCGATGACGAAAGAAAATCAACCGTCCAAGCCAAGAACGCCGTCTTCCTTGAAAGCAAATACGGAGCAAACGACAAATTCGTCGACGATATGACCGAAAGGAATGCGGAAGTCTATGAGATGGATTTTCAAAACCCGGCCGACGTCAATAAGGCCGTCGAATGGGCCAATATGAGTGTCAATGAGCCAGGCTTCTTGAAAGCGAACGACCTCAATATTCAATACGATTCAGCCATGCTCTTCCTTTCTAGCCTTTATTTCGATAATTGTTGGTCCCGAAAGTTCATGGTAGAAGACACCAAACCAGACAATTTCTATGCTTATGATGGGAGAATCGTCCAAAAGGACTTCATGAATCACGTGGCCTATCTTGGATTCACCGATCAAAAGACTTACGTTTCCGTTACCGATGAATATGCCAATGGCTACTCGATTCAGTATTTTGTCCCAAAGAAGATCGAAGACAATATCTTTGATCTCTTACCAGAGGACTTCTTATTCAAAGCAGATAACCACGATCGCAAGTCTGTCAGTCTTTATCTTCCGAAGATGTCCCTTACTTGCGAATCCGATCTGTCAGATATGGCTAAGAATCTTGGGGTCACAAACCCATACGAAGAAAGATCAAACCACCTTAAGGATGCGTTTTCTGAAAATGCTTTTATTGAGTACTCATACCTCAATTACACAAAGCAAAAAACAAGCGTATCTTTCGATGAGGATGGCACCGTCGTCAAGACCCTTACCATCACACTAGGCGCAGCAGGAACCGACTCTTACCATGGAAACGGTTATGAGATCAAACTCAACCAACCATTCGTCTATTGCATCAGAGATCCTAATGGTCTTCCTCTCGTCCTCGGAAGTGTCGTGGATCCTCAAGCATAAGCAAATCTAAAAGGGGGTTGATACCCTCTTTTTTTACAATGAACAAACATTGTATAATTCACTGGGTGTGAACCCAAAAGAAGCCGCTTTTGCAAGAGGTTTTGATGGTCGCACCTGAAACCAGGGCAAACAAAATGAGACTAGGAAAATCTTCAGGAAGCATCGGATTAGGTGCCTTCTTCATCGTCATAAGCTTAATATTAACAGGACTTCTATTATACGTATTTTCCCTCATCATTGAGCTGTCTACCAAATATGGTGAGAACTATTTCACTATGGCAAACGGGATGACCGCGTTCATGGCAATCTTCGTATCGCTCATGACGCTTTTTGTGTTCATCATGGGTGTTCTCAACATCAAAAAAGGACTCACCGATAAAAAGGTCAAAGCCAACGGAAAAAGAAGCGTTTGCACCATTAAGGAATTCAAAGTGACGCATAGCCGCTACTCCGCCACCATCTGGATGGATGTTACTTTCAAAACCCAAAGCGGAAAAGAAGACGTCTACTCCGCCAGAGTCCACCAGGACGCCATCAACAGGTTCCAACAAGGAATGAGAGTCGAATGCTACGTCCTTGGCGAGAACTGCTACGTTGACCCAAATAACTTAAGAGTTGTCGAAAAAGAAGATTTCTAAAAGATGGCATCACCTAAACAATCCAAAACTCCCGGAAAATCACAAGGTAGCATCCTTGGAGGCATCATTTTCCTCTCCGTCGGCGTAATTGGGCTCGTCGTAGGCATTTGGTGTTTTTCACCAGGAGGCTCTGTTGACGTCGTTCTGGACACACTTTGGTTATTCTTGCTCGCTCTTCTTTGCATCGTTGCCGGGATCTATGCGCTTTATAGAGGCATCGTAAACCAAAAAGTTGCCGAGAAAGGAATAAAAAGCACCTGCGTTGTTGAGAAATTTACAACCATCGGTGGAAGAGGAAAACCGGCAATCTGGATGGATGTCAAATTCAAAACCCAAAGCGGAAAAGAAGGCACCTACTCCGCTAGAGTTAATGACGAAGCAATCACAAATATCAAAAAGGGAATGTTTTTGGAGTGTCTCGTATTGGGTGAGGAATGCTACATCGACCCAGACAATATCAGAATTGTCGATGAAGATACTTTTTAAGGAGGAACGGAAATGCGTTACACAAGTTCAAAAGGCTACTTAATTGGCGGAATCATCTGTTTTGTTCTCTCGGGTTTGTTATTCTGCTTCGGTTTTGTGTGCCTGGTTCTAGCACAAACGGAAGGCGAAGGCTCGGTGTTTTCAAAACTAGGTATCCTTGCCTTATTTGCGATCGTATTAATCCCTTTTGGAATAGCTTGTTTTCACAAAAACGGCGTGAACAAGATCGTCTTAGAAGGAAAAAAGGGCTTTTGCACCGTTGAAAAAGTAGAAATCGGTCATTCAAGAGACATCGCTTGGCTCTCTGTGGATTTTTCATTCAAAGACAAATAATCTAACTCATTGTCATAATTAGTATTATCGCTACGGATACACATTGCATGACCAGGAGCATCGAGTAAGGTAAATCTTCTGTGAGGTGTAGAAAAAGAAGCTTTTCCAATATCAACAGTTTTACCTTTATCACGCTCTTCTTCATATGTATCCATAATATATGCCATGAACCATGATTCTCTATTTTTTACTTTGGCTTCTCTTTTATATTTATCTATTGCCCTATCATCTACTTCTCCTAAATTATATAAAAGTGAACCTGATATTGTACTTTTTCCTGAATCAACATGTCCTACAAAAACAATTGAAACAGGTGCA